>JACMNL010000071.1 GCA_014378525.1 Bacteriovorax sp. | reverse complement strand
TAAATGATCCACTATCAGATACAAGTGATTCAAGCGGTATTTGTTCAAAAAAGAATGGCGATTCTGTCGGTTTAAGACCTGACTGCTGGTTCAATCCCAAAGAATAATTTCCTCAGGCCCTGCTTGTTGTATAGAGAATTTTATTGATCAGATAAAATCTTTTCCAGAGTCTCTCTTTCTTTTGGATTGAAATTAAATCCGCCTTTTTGAATGACTGATTTTAATTTTTCCTGCGTGTTCGAATCTTTCGGATCATTTTTCGCAATATCACTTTTTAAAACAAAATCTTTGCTGTTGAGAGATTTCTCTTCAGTAGCTTCAATCTCAGTTTCAGCAGGCGCAATAACCGGCGCAGGTTTGAATTCTTCATTCATATAACCATCACCAAGTTTTTTAGAATTATTTTTTAGAGCAAGATTTTTTGCGGTATCAGAAGTCTCTACTCTCGCAGCAAGCTTCTCGCGGATTTCCCCGGGGCTCACATCTTTTTTCTGTGGAAGTTCAGCTTTTTTTCTCGCAGTGGCCTGGGCCTGCTTGGACATTCCTTTTCCTCCTTTAACCGGAGTAGATTCTGCAGCTGATGCTTCTTTTGGAAAGATTTTCATAGAATATTCCTTGTGCTCTCTAGTACAATGATAGCTTATTTCCTCATATTATTTTAGCGGGCAAAACATGACTGACCTAAAAACTCTGGTAAAGCATAAAGATGCGATTCTCTTTGATATGGACGGGACACTCGTCAATACAGAACCTCTTCATGCCAAGGCGGCAGTACTTGTGCTAGCAGAAATCGGAGTACATGTAGACTTAGTTTCGACGATCGATCAGTTCTACGGAATGACGGATTATATCGTTTTAAAAACTGTATGCCCGCAACTTTCAGACGTTGAAATCAACAAGGCCATCGAACAAAAAAATTTTCACCTGATAAAATTATTCAAGGCACTCGCTGATGAAGAAAAAGACCAATACATCACACCTGGACTTCTTCCATTTTTAAATCACCTGAAAAAAGAAAATAAAAAACTTGCGGTTGTTAGTGCGAGTGAAGATATCGTTGTATTTGAAACACTAAAATGTTTTGGCATCGATCACTACATGCAGCTGCAGATGGGACGCAATCAAACGGAATTAACCAAGCCTCATCCGGATCCATATCTTGAAGCGATGAAGAGATTAAAAACCACACATCCCAATACAATTATTTTCGAAGACTCTCCTACCGGAATTAAATCTGCGACTGCAACAAATGCACAAGTTGTGAGAGTCACGGCCTTTGCTCATTCTACGGGTAGCCAAACTATCGAAGGTGATTATCTTGAGTTAAAAAACTTTCATACATAATCCTAAGTCATAGAGATTTCAAATGGCACTTAGCGTGAGCAGGGCCTTTTTCTTTGACAATAAAAAACATCTGTTAGACTCTCTCGGCTTCAAAACTCAGGAGACTCTTATGATGAAAACATTATTATGTTCACTGGTTCTATTTGCGTTTACTGCGCATGCAGAAACTAAAATCGACTACACTGGAGACGCATACGTTCGCGCTTACTTCAGAAACTCAACAGGCCCTTACGGTACACAAGCTTTCAATCAATTCTTCAGATTCAACGTCAACGTAAAGCCTGACAGCAATCTGGCGATTAAAGTTGGTGCTATTCTTTCAAGCAACACTTGGGAAGGCGACAATCATAAAAGTATCGCAGCTGGTGGAACTTCAATCGGAGGAACAAACGATGATGGTTTCGGAAGCGACAATGTGACTCGTTTAGATCACGCAGTTATTGAATACACAAAAAACGGATGGATCACTTCAGTTGGCCGTCACGTTGTTACGACTCCGGGAAGTTTTTTAACTTCTGACGACAGACGTGACCGTATCCAGGTTATTAAAATCCGCGACAACTACGATGCTATTGCATTTGCTTACGACAAAAGAGCAGAAGGTGCTTTAACAAACTCACGTGATGATGTTGATATGTTCTCTTTGAACTATTACGGAGCATTCACTGGATACAAGTACGCTCTTCAAACAGGATACTGGATGTCGAAGAAATTCGACCCGACAACTTCTGCATTCAATGGAATCAATCTGGACAGAGTCAAACAAGTGTCCCCTCAAATCGAAGGAAAACTTGGGCCGGTTGATATGAACTTCTACTACACGCTTTTATTCGGTGGAGATGTTCTTTATAAAAATGATCACCATGCTGCTGCTTTAAAACTTTCTCACGACTTCGATATCTTTAAGATTGAAGTACAGTCGATGGTGGTTAGAAATGGTGGTTTAATTGCAAGTGGATTTGATTCACTTTCATCAATCGTCAACAACTCTCCGGACCACAACAACTCTTCTATTAAATTAAAGACAATTGGTTTTGGTTTAGGAAATAAACAAGCTGACGAATCACTTCACATGGCAAGATTTTCAAAAGTTTTCAGTGAAGAATTCATGGCCTCTATCGGTGGTGGTTGGGGAGAATTTTACAATACTGCAACAACTCCGCTACAACAAATTTCTGTAGCAGACGCAACTGCCAAGTGGTCGATCTCACCAAATCTTGGTCTTCTTGCAGCTTACGGACATTTTTTCGGTGAAAATAAAGACCACGCTGGAAGCTTAACTTTAAAAGCGGCTTTCTAGTTTAGTCCTTCGCTTTTAAGACCTTTATCTATGAATCGCAAAAATAGTGGGCACTTTGAAAAAAGTGCCCCTTCTCTAACTCCTCAAAAAAACACATTCACTTGCCTTTCTTGAAATTAGTTGAGCATAACAGTATTCTTGCTTTACTTTGAAAAAACGTTTGTGAGTTTTCTACGGTACGTCCGCTGTCGTTGAAAATAGTTGAAAAGAAAAACCACAACAGGATCTAAAGGCAAATCGTATGATGAAGTTACTATCGAACACAAAAGCACTAGTTCTAACGGCAGCAATCACAGTAGGTGTATTCTCTACATCATGTGGTAACGGTACTTCTGCTCAAAACATCGCTGTACCCGGTGTTAACAACATGTCTGTTACTCTTTCTCAAGACAACGTTTTAATCTCGATGGTTTTCCAAAGCCTTCAGTTAGATGGTGGTCTTCGTTATAACATTCCAAAATATCCAAACTCATACTTAGAGATCTCTCCTGACCTTCAATCGGCAGGAACTCTAATGGCAATCTCAGTATCTTTAAAAGACGTTTTCAATACAAGCTTACAAACTCTTGACCCTACAACTCTACCAGGCGGACGTGCTCTTCCAGGTGTAGCGGGCGGACGTTTACCAGCTGTAGCATTTTCAATCGAAAAATTTAAAAATATGTCTTTCTACCTTGGCCCAAAACTTTTCGGAGTATTCATTCCAGTTAAAAGTTTAGGAATTGGTTCATCGATCATTACAGCAAGATACTACACAGGAGCTAACCGCATCGGGAACATCTCACTTGTTGGTGAAGATGCTAACGGGGAAAATGCCGGATTACTTCTTATGTTAGATATGAGTGCAAGTGTTACATCTCAACTGAAAGCTGTTGAAAAGAAATTTAACTAAAACTTAGAGTTAACTAAGTAACTTCCTCTCCCAAAAAAATCTTAATAAAAAAACCCGGAGTTCTTCCGGGTTTTTTATTTTTTAAGCAGAATAATAGTCCATCGGTTTTTGGTAGAAGCGTCGTTCTTAAGCTGGGCATAGTGGGCTTCAGTTTTTTTCTCGATATCATTGCTGATATAAAACTTATCGCCGATCACTGTGATGATGTTATAGAGGCCCTGATGATTTTCAGTATCAATTAAAAATTTAAGGAACACTAATCCGACCGGTGCTTCTGCAGAGCCAAGTCTGTCATAAGACTTCATGTCGTTTAAAGCTGCTCTGGTCTGGAACTTTTTAATCGGCCCTGACAATTCTGCGATCATATCGGAAGTAAATTCAAAGTCGTCTCTAAAGGCGTCCATATCGAGCGATAATGAACTCAATCCTTTGCTCTTCAGTTCTTCAGAGGCCCTCTCAAACTCGCTCACATGAGGTTTAGGAGGCTCGGGAATAACAACCGGTGCATCAGGCTTCTTCACTTCAACTTTAGGAGCAACCACTACCACCGGTTTTGGTTTAGGCTTAGGTTTTTGTTTGATCACAACAATCACCGGCTCAACTTTAGGTGGTTTCAATGCTGTTAAAAAATCGCTGAGACCTTTCATATCAAATTCTTTAAGTGCACCAGGAAGAAACAACTCTCCCTGCGGGTAACGGCTATTGGTTTTTATGAGGTAAGAATATAAAAGCGGATACTGCTTCGATAAAATCCCGTAACCGGATTCCTGTGCATGAAAAACTTTTCCAAATCTTCTTAAACAATCTTCCCCCATCCCCGATTGATTGATCAGGTTGAAAGCGTTTGATGTTTTTATTAAATCGGTTGGCGTTGGAATTGAGTTAAGTCCATACAGGCTGTCTTTTTCTGAGCAGATCGTTTGCACAACCTGAGTATCGTTAGTACAGAAACTACTCAAAGCTTCTTTGATTTCTTTTATGTCTATAGATCTGCAGTTCTTTTTATTTGCGATACACCAGTCATGAAGTCTCGAAAAAGTCGGATCCGTCGTCAATGAAGTCGAACGATGAAATTCTTCAAGCCATGAGGCCATTTCTTTTTTCGAAAAACTTTGATGTTTGATTTTATCAATCTCATTAACAAATTTTCCATAAACTCTTTCATGGAATTTCTTCATGTCATTAGACTGGGGTTTACAACTTTCAAAAACGGCTTTGAAAGTAATCGGACAGGTATTTTTCACGCCGAGCTCGTCAGCAAGCTTATTGTTAAGTTTTAATCCTTCAAAAAGATAACTCATACTCACCAGGCGATAAAGATAACGGATATAATCAATGTTCTCACCAAGAGTAATGTTCGGGCACGTCGACTTTTCCACCAGGTCATTAAACCAGAAATGGTGCAGGTCAAACGGCTCTTCCTGAATCTGTTGATTGATATAATGATCTTTGAAATTATCATCTAGTAAAATCAGGTCACCGACAGAATCATTGAACCTGCTTCTTGGATCCAGGGGGCCTGCATAGTTCTGCGTCCTCTTCTCTCCGATAAAAACATCCTGATAATAGTCATTCAGCATTTTATTATCATCAGCAGTTGCCTGCGTACTGATTAAGCACACAAGCAACATGATAATTAATTTTGAATAACTTTTTTTCGTCATCTATTTAAACCAGAATAAACTTAGTGCCGGAACATATGTGATGATGACAAGTGCGATGACCATCAAAATCAAAAACGGTATGGAGGCAGCATAGAGGGCCGTAATCGGTTTTTTAAACCTGTTACTCGCAATAAATAAGTTAATCCCGATCGGCGGATGCAGATAACCGATTTCCAGGTTCGTTAAAAAAATCATCGCCATGTGAACCGGATCAACTCCGAAGTCACGTGCGATCGGAAGAATAAGAGGAACTACAACAACGATTGCACTGAAAATATCCATCACCGATCCAACGATCAGCAGGAATAAATTCAGGAACAATAAAAAAGTGTACTTGTTATCAATATGCGCTTTCATCAAAGCAAAGATCTTTAATGGAATGTCTTCATCAACCATCCAGTTAGTGAATGCAAGAGCACAACATAATACCAGTAAAATCGCGGCCACTAAACTCATGGCATCGATGGCAATCTTTGGAACATCTTCAAAAAACTTTAAATCTTTATAGATCCATACTTCAACAATCAGAACGTAAAGCGCAGTAAAGGCCGCTGCTTCTGTTACAGTGGTAAATCCACCATAGATACCAATAAGAACAGCAACAGGGAGGATGGCCTCTAGCCAGGCTTCTCTCAATGCCTGTAAAAAGTTTTTTAAGATGAACGGTCTCTTTTCCAGATTTCTCGGTCCGTTGTATAGTGACCACGCACCAAGAATAATGATGATAACAAATCCGGGAATGATTCCGGCCTTAAAAAGTTTATCGATATCAACCTTCCCTACCATCCCGTAAAGAATGATCGGAAGTGAAGGAGGAAATAACAATCCCAGTGAACCAGAAGCAGTAATTGTTCCAAGAGTAAATTTTTCTGAATAACCTTCTTTAATCAGGATCGGATAAATAACACCGCCAAGTGCGATGATCGTAACACCAGAAGCACCGGTGAATGCTGTAAAAAATGCACACACAATAAGTGTAACGATAGAGATACCACCGGGAATCCATCCAAGACCAGTTTGAGCAAGTCTCATCAGTCTTTCAGGAGATTTACTTTCAGCAATTAAATATCCTGCAAAAGTAAAAAGCGGGATCGTAACGATTGTTGGCTGGGCAGCAATTTTATAAATTTCCTGCGCGACAACTGAGATCTGAACATCGGCCATAGAAAAAGCGACAAGGGCCGCTAGTGACATGATGGCAAATAATGGAACTCCGATGCATGCAAGCAGACAGATTCCAACTGTAGCAGCTATTCCATTCATTTTACAACTCCCACGCCATGAAGTGCCGGAGCATCTTTATCAAAGCTCAGTAAAAAAAGAACAAAAAATCTGATGCCGATAAGTGTGACACCAAAAGGTATGATACCTACTAAAAATCCGCTTCCGATCCCCCAGAATTCAACTTTGCTGAATTCCATCTCACTTTGCATAAATCCAATTGAAGCTTTGAATAGCCATAACATAATAAGGGCGGAAGAAATCAAAACGATTCTGTGAATGATAATGCGAGCATGCTCTTTTTGCTTTAACTCTAAAAGTTTGCTGATGAGGTCAATCGAAATATGATTTGATCTTCCCGTCGCCACAACTCCGCCTAAAAAAGCAGAAAGAAAAACAGTGTGACGGACAAACGGGTCCACCCAATAAAGATTGATATGAAACCATCTTAAAATGATAGCGCTAGAACTACAAAACAAAACCGCAAGCACGCATAAAACTAATAAGAATGATGCGAAACGGTCGATGCTATAATCAATTTTTTTCAGTATTCCCACAGAGTCTCTCTCCCGTTACTATTTCTTGGCCATTTCTGCGTTTAATCTTTTTAGTGAATCAGCAGAGAAAAGTTTCCCAGTTAATTTTTTCACCATTGCATCTCTATATGTCTTTGCAACTTTCACTTCTGCATCACTGAATTTTACGAATTCAATTTTCTGGTCTTTCATGGCAGCAAGAGCATCAGCATTGTCTTTTGCATTTCCGCTGTTGATTAATTTTTCATATTTTTTTGCAATATCCATAGTTGCTTTCTGGTCAGCAGGGCTAACCTTGTTCCAGATGTTACTAGTGATAACAAAAGCACCGATAGAAAATGAAACCGGAAAGTCGATCATGTACTTAACTTTTGTGTTCCACTGAAGAGCGATCATACCGATTGGTGGAGCGTAAGCTGCATCGATAACACCTGTAGAAAGAGACTGAAGAACGTCAGGAAGAGCAAGAGGAACTCCATTAAGGTTCATCGCTTCAAACATATTCGTTACAATTGGATCTCCATCCCACGACCAGATCTTTAAAGATTTAATCTGGTTTAAGTCCGTAACTTTTTTCTGAGTTACGAAATAAACCTGGCCGATTTCAAATGTCGCTAAACTTTTATATTTCTTTTCAGCAAATTTCTGGTCGAAGAATGGTTCCATTGCTTCTAATGTCTTCACTGCTTTTTCACGGTCGTAGTTGAAAGTGAATGGAATTTCGATAACACGAACATCTCCACTGATTTCGCCGAGAGTTTTTCCAGTGAAAATTCCGCCTTGAAGCTGGCCTAGCCTGATCTTTCTTAAAACTTCAACCTCATCACCCTGAGATCCACCGTAATAAATTTTAAATTCAACATTTCCTTTTGTGGCGTCCTTGATTTCAGAGGCCATAAGTTTAATGTTTTTTGCCCAGCCAGTTCCTTCAGGAGCAAGAACTCCTACTTTAATGGCCGCTTGCAGTTGAGTTGTCGCGAGTAAAGTTAACGCTAGTAAAATTGTTTTCATTTTCATTACCTTTTAAAAGAACTGCTTTTGAAAGCGGTTCATAAGTTCATATCGTTTTAGAGCAAGTGTCTGATAAAATCTTAAATTCGTTTCTCTGTTCCAACCTGCTTCGACTCTCTCTGTGTTGGAGTAAATATAATATTTGTCGAAGTCTTCATGTAAAACTTTTAGTGCAAGCATTTGCTCTTTAAATCCTGTTTCATCGTTTTGCGGGATTAAGTAAAACTGCATGTAACTTGTTCTGATAAGCCAGTTGTGTGGATGAGCAGCGATTGCTTTAAGAAAAATTTCTTTTCCTTTAGCTGGGTTCCCGCCAAGCATGGCCGGGCGTCCTGCTTCATAGGCGCCGTTAAAAATATCGCATGTACCATAGTTGATTGAAGGATCTTTTGAGCAAACCCAGTCGAACATTCCTTTGGCAGCAGTCAGTTGTGAAACCAGACCCATATTATCTTTTTGCAAATTAATTAAAGCGGCCATTGATTGAGCAGTAAAAAGGACAACTTCAAGATCGCGTTTGTTATCACTTAATTTTTTATCAAGTGTAGATTTAATCCATGAGCCATCATTCATGTGAGCAAGAACATCTTTCAATTCAATTCCTTTATCGTTTAAATAACGGAAACCGAAATTCATTGAACGTGTGTAATTTAAAAGTGCTTGCCTCTTCCCTTCTTCACTCTTTAACTCTGCCCATTCTTCTTCGTACATTTGTGTTTCATTCACCGCGAATGCATAACCCGCGTAACCTTTATTCAAAACAGAAAGCAGATTTAAATTTTCCGGAGATTGTGCGAGCATGCCTTCAATCAAAACGAGATTGCCTGCCACTCCACTCTTAAAAATTTCGAAATTTGATTCTGCTAAAAGGCCATCACTCGAACTAGAGATTAGGCCAGAGGCCCCACCTACTGCCATTTTGTTTATAGAACATGAGGTTGCAATGAATGATAAAGTTAATACAAATCCGAGCAGTCCAAGCTTGCGCATGCTTCTTCACCTTATTTTATTGGCACTTCTTATGCTAATTAAGTACTTAGGATGACCTAGATTTCAATGATTTACAACTTTCGGGAGCAGGGAAAGTTTGCCTATTACAGGGGGGGTAGGAAAAAAGAAATATGGGGAGTATAATTGGCTTAAGGACTTAGTCATCAACACCGATAAGAAGAGTGCTTTAGTCGGTTTTGAATTTGTAAGGAGATGCTATTGACTACAATACCTTCTAAGTAACCTCGTTCTCACTTCTGCAATTACCTCCGAGAAGGAATTGTTAATGACGGAATAGGGTTACAAAACCGGATTTACGACATTTAACAATTTTAACAAAAGAGGATTTTATGACTACTGACAATCAATCTACGACAACTACACCAATCGAAGAAACTCCAACCTACTCAAAAGCTACAAGCATGGGAAGAACTGTGACGATCGCAAGATCATCGCTTGATAAGACTTCTGCAGGTATGAAGACGCTGAGCCTTAGACCGACAAGATCTGTTAAGAAGAATAATAGTTTCAGGCCGACTAAGAAATTACGTTAACAAAAATTTAAAAGGTTTTTCGCCAGTCATCGCCGAGGATGATAGCAAGTTCGCTAAGAATTTTATCGATGGGAAAACCTACGACGTTCGAATAGCTTCCGTTTAGTTTTGAAATGAACGTGAGACTTGGTCCTTGAATGCCGTAGGCACCCGCTTTATCCAGTGAATCCCCTGTCTCAATATAACTATCCATCAATTCTTTCGGTATATCAGTGAAGGTCACTTCAGTTGAATCATAAAATGTATGTTCACGAAGCCTGTTGTTATCATCATGAAATAAAAAACTCACGCCAGTTATAACTTCATGAGTGTGTCCGGCCAGTTCATTCAGGATTCTTCTCGCATCTTCTTTGTCTGCTGGTTTTGCGTAGAGAACATTATTCAAAACAACGATAGTGTCTGAAGAAATGATAAAAGGTTTTTTAATATCACCTGCTTTTTTTAAAACCGCATGGGCCTTTTGAGAAGCGATATCTACTGCAATTTTTTCTGAATCTGTTTCTGTCGAAACTTCATCGAGATCTGCAGTAAGAATTTGAAACGGGATATTAATCCATGAAAGAAGTTGTTTGCGTCTCGGACTTTGAGAGCCCAGTACAAGTGTAAATTTACCTGATTCCATTCATTTTTTTCCAGAGTAGTTTTGTTGTTGAGTTTAAAACTTCTCCGGTTTCTTTGTCACCTGTTTTGTCGCGCAATTTTTCACCGTATTGATAGTATAAATGCAGCGCTTTCACATAAAAGTAATCCCCATATTCCATGGTCAGTGCTTTTTCACCACGGCCTTCCAGACGCTCTTTAAATCGCGATGACGCCAGAAGATTCGTCGTCTCCACTCTCCTGAAATACTCTTTTAAAAATTCCAGGCGCAGCTCTAAATCAGATTTTTTCTCACCTTCTTTTGAAGTCAACGCTCCCCAGAGTCTGTAGCCGTCATTCTTTGCAAGAATGAGCGGATCGTATTTTTCCCTGAAAGCAAATTCTGAGTATCGCTCTAAAAAAATCTCTCGTCCATGCATGATGCTCGGAATTCTTTTGGTGATGAACTCACCGACATCAAGTCTTCTTACATCGCTTTCTTGTGCATAATTTCTACCTTTTTCATCTACGGTAATCCAGGTATCTTCCTGGATCGTATTCAAGGTTTTATTATCATACCCTCGCATCTGTAAAAAAAGATCATTGGGTGAATCATCGTTTTTTTCAAGCCCCATCGTTTCATCAGAGCGCTTTTTAAAAAATGTTTTTCCACCGACAAGGGCCACGATTTCTACGCTGGGAGAAAGTCCCATCAGAGTAGAATTCGGCATGACAATAAATGCATACGTAGGTTTACCTTTCGTCATTTTATTATTGGCCTGTACTTTTTCATTGAGATTTTTATAGTGATTCATGTTGGTATTCGGTTTTGAAACCAGCTCAATCAGATCGTCTTCGATATAGGGTTTTTTATCAGTAACAGGCAGCGATTCATATTCCGAGTACGGGAAAAAAGAAATATCGGTCTCCCTTACATCAACTGGTTTAAAACTATTTTCATGGCGTGAAAGCCATAAAATATTTCCGGCATTCACTCGTGCACTTATAAAATTTTCTTTTATACCAATATTGAATTCATTGAATGTAATTGATGACTGCGGAGACAGCCGGATCATTGTTCCGTCGAGTAAAAAAATCCAGGCATAACTATCGCCGACAGTCTGCACTTCATCACCTTCGTAAAGTCCTGTGCGGTAAGATCCGTTGAAAAAACTTTCTCCGTGATCGACTCTGCAAATCCCTACGCATTGGTAAATTCTTCCGGCGATTTCTTTGTGGTTACGCTCGCGGATAATCTTTTCCCATTCGGGAACCTGGTCTCTGATATCACTTTCTTCTTTCCAGTCTTTGAAAGATAAAAAAGACTCTACGGGTAAATTCCCCCAGTCGGTGACACTTTCTTTTTGTCCTCTGAATTCGACTTTGGCCGGTTTTACTGACTCGTCTGCATGCACTTCAAAAAAGAAGCTGCTTGTTAAGCCGAGTGCGAGAGTGAGAATCATCCATTTCATACAAACAATATCGGTAATCCCCTCTCATATATGAAGGTTCTCACTGGAAAAACCAGCTGCTTAGTGATAAAATTTCTCCCGTGAATCAAATCTAAGGAGCCCACGTGTCAACTGATCTCAATACCGAAGTAAATGAATCGGAGAATACCTCTTTTTCTTTCGTCAAAACTGAACATAAAATTCTGGAATTCTGGCGCGAGCAGGACATTTTTAAAAAGTCTCTTGATCAGACAAAAAAAGGCAAACCGTATATTTTCTATGACGGGCCTCCATTTGCCACAGGTCTTCCACACCACGGACATTTACTTGCTTCAACATTAAAAGATATTGTTCCAAGATATTTCACGATGAAAGGCCGCTACGTTGAAAGACGTTTTGGCTGGGACTGTCACGGTCTTCCGATTGAAAACGAAATCGATAAAAAATTAGGAATGTCTGCTCAGGACGCCGTAAAACAATTCGGTGTTAAAGGCTACAACGACCAGTGCCGCGCCATCGTTCAACGTTACACGAGTGAATGGGAGCGCACGATCACAAGAATCGGCCGCTGGGTTGATTTCAAAAATGATTACAAAACTATGGACCCGGAATTCATGGAATCTGTATGGTGGGTAATTTCCGAGCTGTGGAGAAAAGATTACATATACCAGGGAACAAAAGTTGTTCCATTCTCAACGGCACTTGGAACTGTTCTTTCAAATTTTGAAGCCACTTCAAACTATCAGGACGTACAGGATCCTGCTGTCACTGTTTTATTCAAAGTTAAAGACCAGGATTTTTATATCGCTGCCTGGACGACAACTCCATGGACCCTTCCTTCAAACTTAGCTCTTTGTATGGGCGCAGAAATCGAATACGTAAAAGTTCACGATAAAGATAAAGATATTAAGTTCATCATCGCGAAAGACAGAGTTGAAGCTTATTCGAAAAAAAGAAATTATGAAGTGTTGGAATCGTACACAGGTGCTCAGTTGAAAGGCACTCGTTACGAGCCATTATTTCCATACTTCAAAAAAGATGAAGCAGTTGGTGCATTCGTAGTTCTTAACGACAACTATGTTACAACTGGTGACGGTACGGGTATCGTTCACATCGCTCCTGCATTCGGGGAAGACGATAATAGAGTTATGAAAGAAGCTTCGATCTCTGCGATCGAATGCCCGGTTGATGATGCCGGAAAGTTTACATCTGAAGTTTTCGACTTCGCCGGTGTTCACGTAAAAACTGCAGATAAAGAAATCATTAAAAAATTAAAGGACGAAGGTAAACTTTATGACCAGGGCGTTTTAGTTCACAGTTATCCATTCTGCCCTCGTACCAACACTCCGCTGATCTATAAATCAATTCCATCATGGTATGTGAGTGTTGAAAAAATTAAAGAGCGTTTACTAAAATCAAACTCACAGATCAACTGGACTCCTTCGCACATCAAAGAAGGCCGCTTCGGTAAATGGCTTGAAGGCGCACGCGACTGGGCGATCTCAAGAAACAGAATCTGGGGTACTCCGATTCCTATCTGGATCAACGACAAAACTGATAACAGAATTTGTATTGGTTCAATCGAAGAACTTTATAAATACACTGGAACAAAAGTTACTGACCTTCACAAAGAAAGTGTCGACGACTTAACTTTCCAGCAAACAGGCGAAGAAGGAACATACAGAAGAATTCCGGAAGTTTTAGACTGCTGGTTTGAATCAGGTTCAATGCCGTACGCTCAACTTCACTACCCGTTCGAAAATAAAGAAATGTTCGAGCATGGTTTCCCTGCTGAATTCATCGCTGAAGGTCTCGATCAGACGCGTGGATGGTTTTATACATTAACAGTTTTATCGACTGCGCTTTTTGACAAGCCCGCTTTTAAAAACGTTATCGTTAACGGTCTCGTTATGGCCGAAGACGGTAAAAAAATGTCGAAGAGTTTAAAGAACTACACGCCACCAGATGACTTAATGGAAACTTTCGGTGCCGATGCCTTAAGACTTTATTTAATCAACTCAGGATTAGTTAAAGGCGAAGAGCAGCGCTTCGTCGATGCTGGTGTAAAGGACATGGTTAGAAAAGTTCTTCTTCCATGGCAGAACTCATTTAAATTTTTCCAGACCTACGCTGAAGTAGACGGCTGGTCTCCGGTTAAAAACTTTAAGACATCTGATAACATCGTTGACCGCTGGTTATTATCGAACCTTCAAACGTTAAAGAAAAACATCGCGTTTGAAATGGAAGAATACCATTTATACAACGTAGTCCCTGCTCTCTTCACATTCATCGAAGACTTAACAAACTGGTACATCAGACTTAACCGTGCACGTTTCTGGGGCGACGGACTGACTGATGACAAGTGTGCGGCCTATTCGACTCTTTATACAGCTCTGAGAGAGCTTACAATTTCAATGGCACCATTCTCACCTTTCTTCTCTGAGTATGTGTTCCAGGAAATGAGAAAGATGAATCCTGCTGAGCCATTGTCTGTTCACCTTTGTGAATACCCGATGCCGAATGATTATTTAATCAACAGTGACCTGGAAGTGGCAGTCGGAAGAATGCAGCAGATTATTCTTCTCGGCCGTCAGAAGAGAAATTTGGTGCAGATTAAAGTTAAAACGCCGCTTAGACGTTTAACAATCATTCATAAAGATCAGAAACTTCTGAATGAAATCTCGAAGCTGTCTGAATATATCCAGATAGAACTAAACGTAAAAAACATCGAGCTATCGACTGATGAAAATAAATTCATCAAACTTTATGCGAAAGCGAACCTTCCTCTTTTAGGTAAAAAACTTGGAAAGGATATGGGGAAATATAAAGTGATGATCGAAAAACTCGACGGAGCTGCACTTGCGACTCTTGAAGAAAAAGGCGAACTCGCTCTTGATGGAATCACTTTCTATCCAGAAGAGATTTTAATTTTCAGGGAAGCGAAAGAAGGAACTGAGGCGATGAGTAACCGTTTCATTTCTGTCGACATGGATACTAAGCTTGATCAGGATTTAATTGATGAAGGGATCGCCCGCGAAATTGCCGGTGGTATCCAGAAGCAAAGAAAGAATATGGATTTCAAAGTTGATGACAGAATTTCAATCTCGTATAACGGGAATGATAAACTGAAAGCTATCATGATGAATCCAATTCATGCGAAGTATATTAAAGACCAGACACTGGCGATGGATATTAAAGAAGCTGTAAATCTTACGAATGCAGCGGCGATCAGTATCGAAGACGGTGTGACCGGGAATTTTTCACTTACAAAAATGTAAAAAAAAGGGAGCTCTTTGAGCTCCCTTTTTTTCTAAAATTTTATTTTAACATTAAAGATTAACAACACATTCAACAGACTCAACAGTACGGTCTCTGTTAACAGTAATTTCGTTAGCTACAACAACGTAAAGAGTGTTGTCACCAGCAATTACAGTTCTGATGATTCTATCAACATAAGAGTTTCTGCTTGAATCAACATACTGACGGTCAGTTTGAATAAATTCTTTTTTGTATGCTCTGAATAAAAACTCTGAACCTTCATTTAAGATTTTGAAGATTGTAGATTTGTTGTTTGATACAGTAATCGAAAGAACTTTTGCCGGGTAGTTAACGTCGTTAACCACTACGTTACACGAATTTCCTGCATCGTCTTGTCCCTGGTATGTACCAATTGGAAGAACTGAAAGAAGTGAGTCTACTGCACCCGTCTCTGCTGAAAAAGTTGAAACTGATACGATCATCAATGCTGCTGCAATTAAAGCTTTCATAAAATGCCCCCTGTAATTAGGGACACCCTATCAAAGGCCCTCTTTTGAGTCAAAGGGGATTAAACTAATTACAGAGTCATGCTTTTAATATCGTCCTGACTGTTGATGAAAATAACCTTCTTAACCATATGATTTTTCAAAGCTTCGTGAACATCATCGACCAGCTCAGGGCTCGTCACCAGAACTACCATATTTAGCTCTGAAGTAACCTTTGATCCCGCAAAAGACTTGGACAAATCTTGAAGTGCTGCCAGAGACTGATTGATAATCTTCGATGGCCTGTAGCCTTCTTCCATCAATTTCTTGACGAGTTTTAATTTTTCAACATCTTCATTGGTGTAAACACGCTCACCTTTAGCGTCGCGCTCCGGTCTTGGAAATGTGTACCTTCTCTCCCACATTCGTAAAAGATATTTACTTATGGTTGTTTCTTTTTCGACTACGTTTATTGGATACATATATACTCCTTCCTTAAACTAATTTTTTTTCTAAAACTATTTGTGCCACATCTATTCTTCGCGATAAAAATCCGGCCTCGCAGTAGACGTAATAAAAATCCCATATTTTTAAAAACGCTTCGTCGAAACCAATTCCTTTTACCAGTTCAAATTTATTTTTAAATTCTTCACGCCACAATTTCAGCGTGCGCGCATAATCCAGTCCGAAGTGAAAAAAATCTTTTATCTCCAGATTGTTTTTTGCTGAATATTTTTTAAAGACCTGCGGTGCGAGAACCATCCCTCCAGGGAAGATATACTGCTGAATAAAGTCAGTAGATTTTCTATAGCTCTCGAAAAGATCGTCGACGATGTAAATTGATTGCAGCATAGCTTTTCCGCCGGGCTTAAGCTTCGCTTCAATCATGTTAAAATACTGCTCCCAATACTCTTCGCCCACTGCCTCTACCATTTCGATTGAGACAATATGATCGAAGACTCCGATCTGATCGCGGTAATCGCAGATCTTGATGGTTACTAGGTGTTCTAATTGCAATTTTTTGACCAACTCTGTAGCGTATTGATGTTGCTCTTTTGAGAGCGTCAAACATGTCACCTGACAGCCCGTTTGTGCCGCGGCCATTGTGGCAAATGCGCCCCATCCACAGCCTACTTCCAGAATATGATCAGTGGATTTAGGTTGAATCGTATCAATGATACGCTGATACTTATTATTTTGTGCCTGCTCCAGAGACTCTTCTTCATGTTTAAAAATCGCCGAAGAATAAGTCATTGTAGGATCGAGCCAGAGCTTGTAAAAACTATTCCCCAGATCGTAGTGTGCCTGGATATTTTTACGGCTTCCCTTCCTCGAATTTCTGCTTAGAAGATGGCGTATGCGGTAGTAAATCATTCCGAAAAAATTTCCTTTAAACACGGCCATCAGTGCACTCTGATTTTCAATGCATAATAAAAGAAGTGAAGTCATATCCGGTGAATCCACCAGTCCGTCGCGGTATGATTCCGCAAGACCGATGTCACTGCTTGAAATAATTTTTGGTATCGCTGCGAAGTCACGGATGATTAATTCACCCGTGCGGCCCGGAGTTTTTCCAAAATACTCTTTTTTAGTTCCATCAGGAAATACCAGGACAAAATGACCGATCTGGATTCTATCCATGATTTTCAGAAAAATTTTCGTTTTCAGCTGATAATTATTCTTCATTGCTGCACTTCCTTGGATAATATTTTTTCAGGTGGCTCAGGTCTGGTGAAAAAAGTCGCTTTTTTCAGATACAACTTTAGTGCCTGCCAGTGAATCCTTGCCGTGACCAGAAAAGTCATCAGAGGAAACTTTAAAAATATTTTTAATAGGTTGAGAGTATTAAACTCGTGAGTCTTCGTTTGTTTAAGTGAGCTCTTGAAAAAATAATTCTGATTTTCTTTATCAAAATAATTAATCACGACATTTTTTGAAAAGAAACTGAACTCGTATTGTCCTTTGATGTCAAAAAATGGAGAGACGTGAAAAATCTTTGAAGTCGTGATCTTTTTATATTCAGAAAATCCCTGCATCAGATAATAATGGTGGTCGCCGAATGTATTATTGACTTCAGCAAGCACTGCTTCGAGTTTTTCCTCTGCACCGTAAATGTACCAGAAACTTACCGGATTAAATCCGTAACCAAACATGCGGGGAGCTGTTTGCAGAATGATATTTCCGTTTACGTGAAATCCTTCTGCGGCCAGAACCTCAGTAATTTTTTCGCGAAGAGGTCTGTCACTTCCATCCAGATAATCTTTTGTATGAAATGAAAAAAGATTAAATTTTCCCAATGAGAATAAAGGACTTTTTAAATCTATTAACTGATCTATTGGAAACTTAAAGTAAAACACTTTATAAAAAAAGCGGTGCTTAAAAGGCTTCAGCCTTTCGTGATACATCAGCGCTTCAACAATATATTGATTGTTTACCACGGTACACCTGCTCCCAGCATTTTCGCGACTGCGATTCCGGAGTTCAGGCCGTCTTCATGAAATCCATAACCACACCATGCGCCTGCAAAGTAAGTATTATTTTTTCCCTGAATATTGATAAGTTTTTTCTGTGAATCAATCGCCTTCTGGTCGAACATAGGGTGATGATAAATAATTTTTTTGAGGATCTTGGATGCTTGCGGAACTCTCATTGGGTTTAATGTGACAACGATGGGTTCCTTAAATGGCAATGGTTGAAGTTTACTGATGAGATAACTTACGGCCACACCGCGGTTGTTTTTATCATCAGTCTCACTGAAATAATTCCACGCTGACCAGACTTTTTTGGAATCCGGCAAAAGTGTTTCATCACAGTGAAGGTACGCGATATTCTCTGAATACTGGACATTATCAAGTACATCTTTTTCGGCCGCACTCGCGTCCTTTAAAATGCTTGAAGTTATATCTGTATGAGTTGCAAAAACAATTTTATCGTATTTTTCTGTTCTGTTTTTTGTTATGACTTCAACCTGTTCTCCGCGAGTCACTGCAATGACAGCTTCATTTAAAAAAATACGGGGTAAATCTGCTGCAATTTTTTTAACATATTCACGAGAACCATTTTTTACAGTTCTCCATACCGGACGTCCTTCAACCTGAAACAGAGAGTGGTTAATCCCGAACTGGATAAAGTTCTCGGCAGGAAATTTCTCCATGTCTTCAGTCGAGGTCGACCAGATAGCTGCTCCCATAGGAATCAGATACCAGTCGCAAAATTCTTTCGAGTAATTTTTTTCTTTGAGAAGTTCGCCCAGACTTAATTTTTTTAAACGTGAATACTCCAGATACTCATGAGTTCTTTTATTGAAATGAATTATATCCAGAATCATTTTCCAGAACGACGGACTGAAGAGATTTTTTTTCTGTGAAAAAACAGTCGTTAGATCAGTTCCGGCCCATTCAATTTTTTTCTCTCCGAGCTTCACACTAAAAGTCATGTCTGAATCAATCACTTCAACATTGAGGAATTTTAAAAATGCGATGAGGTTGGGGTACGTGTTGGGGTTATGTACAAGAAAGCCAGTATCCACCGGGTGGGTTAAACCGTTTATAGTCACATCAACTGTATTGGAGTGACCGCCGAGATAGTCTCCAGACTCAAATAAAGTCACGTCCACGCCTTCTTTTCGATTAAGAAGCCACGCACACGAGAGTCCGGAAATACCTGAGCCTATAACGGCAATTTTCATACTTTGTTCCTAGGGAAGTTAAACTTTCCCTTAAGAATTTATATCATTTAGGGATCCTAATCTTATCAAGACAAGCTCTAGACATGGCCCGTACAGGCCTTGTCGAAGGAGTTAGTTTGGAGTCCTTAGCATTATTATTTACGGAATTAGATTCATTTTTTGAAGTTGTGAACGCTGCCATTTTCCCGGACATTTTTTATAAGATCAAAATAAGGTATTCTTTTTCGTAATCTAAACTTCCCTCATATAAATAAGGGAAGTCGTGAAAAACTTTAATTCGAAGGTGAGCAAGTCATGGGATGAGAGGGAGAATGTCAAGACATTCTAAGCTTTCTAGTCTCATTAGGTTTTTTCTCCTTTAGTATTCCTGAGGAAAAATTTCGTACTGCTCGATATGATAATTATTTTCAGATCTGATCTGAATTGATTTTCCGTGTGCTTCTTCAAGTGTATCGATCAAATCAAAATCCTCGCCGGTTAATGTCGCCGTCACTTCTGGGTGAGCGTAGATAGAAACCTTAGTGCCTTTTGATTTTGCGAGCACTTTATTGAGTTCACGGATCAGTTCATAACAAACTGACAACGTCGATTTCACTCTTCCCGTCCCTTCACAGTATGGGCAGGGCTCACACATAATGCGTGATAAAGTGTCGCGCGTTCTTTTTCTCGTCATCTCGACAAGGCCCAATCCTGAGATTGGCAGAACGTTCGTTTTAGCTCTGTCTTTTTTCAACGCTTCTAAAAGTGCATTGTATACGGTCTGACGGTTTTCTTCTTTTTCCATATCGATGAAATCGATGATGATGATTCCGCCGCAGTTTCTTAAACGTAACTGGTAAGCAATTTCTTTAACTGCTTCAAGGTTGGTTTTTAAAATTGTTTCTTCGAAAGTTTTTCTTCCGATATATTTGCCGGTGTTAACGTCGACAGAAACAAGTGCTTCGGTCTGGTCGATGTTTAGAGACCCGCCTGACTTTAAGAATACCTTGTTGTCGATTGCGCGCTCTACTTCTAAATCTATTCCGAATTTTTCAAAAATAGGTGTCGAATCTTCACCGTAAAACTTAAACTTACCTTTCATAGTTGGAAGATATTTTTGAACGAACTTTTCTGCTTCTTTTAAATTTTCTTTTGAATCTAAAATAATTTCATCAACGTCTTCATCAGTGATGTCTCGAAAAACTCTTTGAATGAAACTTAAGTCCTGGTGAACCACACATGGTGCTCTTACCTTTTCAGCTTTTTTAGAAACATCTTTCCAGATTTTCACCAGCATGTTGAAGTCGAACTTTAATGTTTTATAACTCTGCCCTTCAGCGACAGTACGGGCAATAACCCCCGTTCCTTCCGGTCTTACTGTTTCTAAAATTTCTTTTAGTCTTTCACGTTCTTTCTCGCTTTCAATCCTGCGTGAAACACCTGTGTGCTCAATAAACGGCATGAAAACAATATGCCTTCCGGCGAAAGTAATGTGACGGGTGACGCGCGGACCTTTGGTAGAGATCGGCTCTTTTGCTACCTGAACTAAAATTTCATCGCCTTCTTTTATAAAAGATTCGATTGAAACGTCAGGGCGAAAGCGCATGTTCACGGCTTCAGATAAAGTTGAAAGTTCGTCTGGAATTACTTCTCCCTGTCTCTCTTTACCTTCCATCGATTTTTTACTTTTTTCCGCCATCTCTCTTTGTTCTTCGATGGTAGGAATGTAAGCATCATCTACATACAAGAAAGCAGCTTTCTCATATCCGATGTCGACGAATGCAGACTGCATTCCGGGAAGGACACGCACAACTTTTCCTTTGTAGATATCACCTACAAATGGAAAATCGACATGTGAGTCTTCGGGGTTATGGTGAAAAGAGCGCTCCATAAGAAAGTCGAGAATTTCACCATTCTCGATAAGCGCCGCCCGACACTCATTGAGTGTCTGGTTGATAATTAATTGTTTGGCCATTGGTAATCCTTTAAAACTTAAACTGAAATCAGGATACCGTAGTAATCGCGAAGTTTCAAAGGAGGAAAATGGCGCATGTTGAATAGATTAGAATGTGAAGTTGTAACCAAATGTTGGTTGCATTAAATAATTTTCAGCAATTTTTTGCTCTGAAAATTCAGATCTTGCCAATCCTTCAAATGACTCTGGAGATAGAGGCAATTTATTTTCTGATAAAGATGCGCCAGACTTGTTGGCCTGATTGAATATGACGAGACCAACACCGATAACCATACCGATAGCACCACCGATAGCGATGTTTTTGAAGTGATCTTTTGGCTTATCTACGAATGATAAAGTTGAAAGTCCAAGAACGGCCCCGACCACACCAGAACCAATAACGGTAGTTAAATCCTGAAGGGATTCATCAGCAACGCTACCCTCTTTAGAGTCCTGCGCCATAACCTGAATCGGATTCACAAGAATGACCGCAGTTATTAAAGCAGTTAGTAATTTTTTTAGAAGATTCGTTTTCATCAGTAGTCCTTTACCTTTGCCACGCGTTAGTTTTGATTTTTATGAGTCGTTAAAATACACTCTATCTCTTACGATTTTTTAAAAACCAAAGAGCAAAGAACTATGACTCAAACATACTCAGCTTATAGTATTATACAAAAGAAACGAGATAAAGAAAAACTTAGCAAAGAAGAAATCCAGTGGTTCATCCAGGGGATGCTCGATCAGACAATTGCTGACTATCAGATGAGTGCACTTCTCATGGCCATTTACCTCTGTGGAATGGACATTGAAGAGACAGCTCACTTAACAGATGCAATGTTATACTCGGGTAAAGTTCTCAACTTTCCAGAACAACATTTTATCGATAAACACTCAACTGGTGGAGTTGGCGACAAGGCCACTTTCATTCTTGCCCCTATAGCAGCGGCTTGCGGAGTGAAAGTTCCGATGATCGCCGGCCGTGGTCTGGGCCACACCGGCGGGACAATTGATAAGATAGAATCAATCAAAGGTTTCAAGACAGATATTTCTCTCGAAGAGTTTGAAGAGCTTCTTCATACGCGTGGACTTGTTCTCATCGGACAGACGAAGGACATCGCTCCAGCTGATAAAAAAATCTATTCCCTAAGAGATGTAACGGCAACTGTTGAATCAATTCCGTTAATCACTGCTTCGATCATGAGTAAAAAACTGGCCGAAGGTGCAAAAGGAATTGTGATGGACATCAAGACCGGCAACGGTGCTTTCATGTCTAAACTAAGTGATGCAAAAAAACTTGCAGCGAGTATCAGAAAAACCGGACATCGTTTTGATAAAAATATGATGACGATGATCACTGATATGTCTGAGCCATTGGGACTTGCTGTTGGAAATGCACTCGAAGTCATCGAAAGTATCGAAACACTAAAAGGCAGAGGACCGAAAGACCTGACTGATTTATCAGTCGCACTTGCAGGTGGAATGATTTATCTCGCAGGACTTTCTAAAACATTGAAAGACGGAATAAAAAAAGCACAGGCCGCCATCGATGATGGAAGTGCGCTGGAAAAATTCCGCGAGCTGATTAAAAATCAGGGCGGCGATGTTAACGTCGTCGACGACTACTCACTTCTACCGCACACAAAAAACACGGTCGAAGTAAAAGCACACAAGGCCGGATACATCACAAAAATGGAATGCACTGAACTTGGAAAACACTGTGTGCGTTTAGGTGGTGGACGCCAGACAACTTCCGGAGTAATTGATTTTGCTGTCGGTTTCGTTATGAATAAAAAAATCGGCGACAAGGTGGCTAAAGGTGATGTGCTGATGACGATTCATTGTCATGACAGTCAGATTGCCATTGCAAAAGAAATTACTCACTTTGTTCACACCAGAGATATTACCATCAGTCCGGCAAAACCCCGTGCAAAGAAAAAATTGATTCTCGAAGTACATACGCAATTTGCAGCTAAGAAAAAAACGACTATTACCAAGAAGAAAAAATAATGGAAACACTACAACAAAAAATTGATAAAGCAGTTGCTCACATTCACACGGTGAAAAAAACCGCTCCAAAAATCGGAGTGGTTTTAGGATCGGGTCTTGGAGCTTTCGTCGATAAAATGGAAAACAAAACTCTTATCCCATATAACGATATCCCTCACTTTAAAAAAGTAACAGTTCCAGGTCACGATGGAAAACTAGTTTTAGGAACAGTAAAAGGTGTTGAAGTGGTCGCACTTCAGGGACGCTTTCACGTTTACGAAGGCCACGAAATGGATGACGTTGTTTTCCCGATGAGAATGATGGCGAAGCTCGGCGTTGATATCGTGATTCTAACGAACGCAGCAGGCGGAGTTAATTTAAGTTACGCTCCCGGTGATTTAGTGATCCTTACTGATCACATAAATCTTTCCGGCAGAAATCCATTGGTCGGCCCGAACGATGATTCAATGGGACCTCGTTTTCCAGATATGAGCCGCGCTTTTAATCCTGAACTTATTCAGTTGATCGAGGCTGCAGGATCAGAATTAAAAATCAAAACTCAAAAAGGTGTTTACGCCGGAGTTCTGGGGCCGACTTATGAAACTCCTGCTGAAATTAAAATGATCAGAATTCTTGGTGGTGATGTTGTCGGTATGAGCACTATTCCCGAAGTGATTATCGCCAATCACATCGGTTTAAAGGTTTGCGGGATTTCTTGTGTCACAAATATGGGTGCAGGAATTGTGAACCAGACTTTAAAACATGAAGACATTAAAGATGAAGCATTAAAAGTTATGGATAACTTCACCAACCTTCTCAATACAGCAATTGAAAAATTCAAAGGGGTAAAATAATGGACATCAAAAAAATCCTGCGCGAAAAAGCTGAAGAGGCTTCGAAAAATGCATACTCTCCTTACTCAAAAGCTCTGGTTGGAAGTGCGATTCAAATGTCCGATGGAACTATCTATACCGGCTGCAATGTTGAGAACGCAAGTTACGGAGGTACAATCTGTGCTGAACGTGTGGCGATTTTAAAAGCTGTGTCTGATAAAAAAATGCAGATTGAAAAAGTTTATGTCTATACAAAAGAAGGATGGCCGCCGTGTGGAATGTGCCGTCAGGTAATGAGTGAGTTCGCGAGTCCGACAATGGAAGTGATTATTGGCGACGTTGCCGGTAAAGAAACCAGCATGAAGTTTTCAGACCTCATGCCGTTATCATTTACACCTGATCATTTAAAAATATAATTATTATTTCCTGGGCCTTTGCCTTAACCAGGCTATTTACAACTAGTGATAATTTTTGACTGGGTCTTCTCGAGAAGATCAATCACAGTTTGATTAACAACATTTTGCTCAAGTTCTGCAATATAAGCTCTGCCTTCTTCAGGGCAGTAACGTTTTTTAATTGAGATACCACTTCTATGTGTCTGGTTTAAAAATCCATTGCTCACAGAAGTAAAATCCTTATCGGTTAAATTTCCTTTCAAGAGTTCTGAACCCGCAATCTCAACTGCTGAGAAAAAATTCTGGTGAACAACTGTTTTGTTCTGAACTGCACGAATATAAATTCCATTAACGATGCCTGGATTTTCCTGTGAAATCGTTGTGTAAACTTCAGAATCATGTTCAGTATCGTCCCCAATAAGAATCATCTTATCCGGGTGGATCTTGTTTATAAGCTCTCTGATCGCTGAAACTTTAAAAGAATAAGTATCGTCACTTGTCTTATTTTTTAAAACCATATTTTTTCTTTGAGGAAATTTATTATCCTCAAGAAAATCGCTGACTCTGAATTTAATTATTTTTGGAGACCCGCTCACGTAATAAATGGTCGTATCTTCTTTTGCCAGTACCTGATAAAGTTCACTCATTCCTGCAAATGCTGTTTCTTTAAAAATTCCGTGAAGAACAACATCAATTTTTTTGCCAAGAACATCTGTCATTTTAATTGTGTCATCAACATCACTGACGATCAGAGTTTTTGCCTGAAGACTTTGTACTGATATCATCATTAAAAATGCATAAAATAAGAATTTTGATTTCATAGCTGCTCCAAATAAAAAAGGCCTTGAACAATAGATGTCTTTACCTTATCAGCAATGATTGGTTCCCATTGCTGATATTGTAAAACTTACCTGCTGCTCAAAGGCCTGTGAACTTTCTAAACAAGTGCCTGCCGCTTCATTCGGAGCTGCCGACGTCTTATTTAATCATCCCCCCCGGGACTTGAAATGTTTCGAGGTTGATACCAGAAAGCCTGATCGTTAGGTGAACTAATTGAAGTCGTTGTATTTTTTATAGGAATTGATAAGCTTAGAGGATGAATACAATCAATTTCAAAGAACTCATCTCCGTAACGCTTATTCTCTTTTCCGTCATCGATATCATGGGGGCCCTGCCCTTCATTATTGACCTGAAAAAGAAGTTTAAAAAACTCGACTCACTGAAGATCACCCTGGTTTCAGGAATACTACTTTTTGCGTTTTTATTTATCGGGGAATCAATTCTTGATCTGTTCGGAGTGGACTTCCAGTCTTTTGCCGTGGCCGGTGGATTGATCATGTTCTTTTTAGGGCTGGAGATGGTTTTAAACATCCAGATCTTTAAACATGACCCGCAACTCGAAGACACCTCCCCGATCGTGCCTCTGGCCTTCCCATTGATCGCAGGCGCGGGCTCTATGACAACGCTCATTTCACTTAACTCTGAATTTCATAAAATAAATATCATGCTGGGGATCGTACTCAATTTGATTTTTGTTTACGGGGTTTTAAAGTCGTCGGACTTCATCAATAGAAAGATTGGTGTTACTGGAAGTATTATTCTACGTAAATTTTTTGGAACGATTCTACTCGCGATGGCGATCAGGTTGATTAAGAAAAATTTAATTGGGATTTAATAAAAATGACAAAAAAAATGGTGGGAGTTGAGGGGCTCGAACCCCCGGCATCTACCTTGTAAGGGTAGCGCTCTACCAGCTGAGCTAAACTCCCACTGTATTTCTTTAGTGCTGTTGAAGATAATAAAGTGACCTAAGTCTGTCAATTTAAAAAAATAATATATACAGAAAAATCTCTTTTCCCTTTGAAAACTTATTCCTTATTTTAACAAGTTAACTCTAGGCCATGCGAACTACGTAAAGAAGTATTTGATCCTCTCTGTGCTTGTCTGGTTGTTTTTTTGCGATAGATCACAACAAAACTTATCGCTTAATCAAATTGAACTCTTTGTGCAATGAAAAATATTCTTCCAGCTGGAAAATATGAAGGAAAATCCGGTTTACAAAAATGTATAGTGACAGCTGAAACAAGAGAAGATTTCGTATCAGCAACTTCAGAAGGTTTCGGTCTTCTTAACTCAGCAAATGGAATCGTGATCAATGATTCAACTGGAGAGATTGCAGCAACTCAATCGATGAGAGCTCCATTTTACTTAAATGGTGGAACAAAATTTTTAAATATTAAAGCTAACGATATTGATCAGGTTGAAGTTTCTATTTCTAAAATTCTTCTGGACCACAGAGGAAATGATGCCAGCACTTATTTAGAATGTACTGTTTCTCTATAAGATTTTGATAATAAGCGGGCCTTGTTACTTAAGCCCGCTTATTAGTTTCATTAATTCTGCTACGACATCCATATAAGTCAGTCTGTCATATTTCAAAGCCAAGGTTTTAAAAACTTCATCAGGATAGGTCCTCACAAATTCGTGAACATTTTCTTTATCAGAAGAATTCCAAAGATTCAGGTAACTCGTTACAAACTCCTCTGTCACCATGAAGGCCATGCTTAAAGGCGAGATACTGAGGCTCAATGTTTCTAAAAATCCGTTGCCCTGTTTCAAGCCGTGATGCTCGCGGATTAAAACTGTAAGCTCCTTAGGTGCCCTGACAATTTTCTCCAGGATGCTGGCCGAAGCTTCAGCATGTACATTGAGAATATGTTTTTCTGCTTCAGTTAATTTTGGCATTTCATGCGTAAGATTATGGTGGGCTTCAATTAATCTGTTGTTGTTAAGGGACAGGTCGTGAAAAAGTGCCAGGTATAAAATTTTATTTTTCGATTGGTCTTTTTTCCAGGTAAAATTTTCTATGGTTTTAAAAATTAGCAGACCAGTCAGATAACTGTGACAGTACCCATAGGATAAGCTTTTTTGCTTCAATATATTGAAGTAACCTTCAATCGGATTTGGTAAATTTAAAAGCACATCAATTGATTTAACCAGCTCTTTAATGAGCTCAATAGTATATTTTGTGAACGATGATTCTTTGAAAACATCCAGAAGAATATCGTAGCTGTCAGAGTTAAGTACCATGCGCTCAACTTGAGACAAGGTCGGATCTTTAAATCTTTGCAGAAATGGAATGGTGAAATATTCACTGGCAACCGGGTAGTCATCACTTTTAACATAAAGATCTTTTCCACCGCGCATAATTATCCGGCCGATATCAACTTTCGACATTTTTGAATTTGCAGCAATCTTTATATTATACTTAAAACCATCATCTTTTTTTATTCGGGAAAAAAGATTAAACTTATTTTCCAGCATATCCAGATGAACCAGAAACTTGGTATTAATCGCTACATAATCACTTTTAATCTGCTCTTCTGAATTATCTGGCGAAAGTTTCGGCATTTTAAATACTGTTGTCTTCTGATCTTCATCATCATCTTTTTCGACTTCAGCTGCTTTCTCTTTTGCTGCTATTAATTCGGCAGCTTTATCCTGTGCTGCTTTTTCACGGATTGCTTTTAACTCAGCCGTTTTTTCTTTTAAAGCTTTTACTTCAGCTGCTTTTTTTTCTGCGAGCTTTTCCTGGGCTATTTTTTCTTCAGTTGCTTTTTCATGAGCAATTTTAAGATTAGCTTCATTCTCCAGAGCGGCTTTGAATTTTGTTTCTTTTGCTTTTTCAATTTTTTGCGCAATGGCTTTCCCTTGAGCAGCTTTTGCTCTGGCCACTTTTTCCTTCAGAATTTTTTCTTTTTCTGCTGCTTCCTGTGCTGCTTTTTCCTGTGCAATTAATTCCAGCGCTGCTTTTTCCTGAGCTTCTTTTTCTTCTGCCGCTTTTTTTTGTGCAAGATTTTCCTGAATAATTTTTTCACGGGCAGCTCTTTCCAGCTCGATTTTTTCCACAGCTTCTTTTCGTAGCGCTAGTTTTTCCTGAGCTGCTTTTTCTTGAGCTGCTTTAACCTGTACCAGTTTTTCCTGAGCTATTTTTTCAAGAACGGCTTTTTCCTGCGCTTCCTTTTCTTTGATTGCTGCAGCTTCAGCAACTTTCTCCTGGGCCAGCTTAATTTGAGCTGCTTTGGCCTGGTTTGCTTTATCCTGAAGTGCTTTTAGCTGTGCTGCTTTTAAATCTGCAGCCCTTTGCTCGGCTGCCTTTATTTCAGCTTCTACAATTCTTGCTGCTTGTATTTCAGCTTCTCTTTCCTGTTCTGCTTTAAGTTCAGCTTCTTTAATAGCCTGAGCTTCAGCAGCGGCATCCCAACCAGGAGCTTCCTCTAGATTCAGAACAAAACCTGTATGATGAATTAGTTTATCAATTGCAAGAGTTGAAGGAACTGTTGATAGAAATGGATAGAGCGATTTCCCACTCCCGATCACAAGAACTTTTATCTCAACTGCATCTTCATCACTACTACTTTTTATTAAATAGTCACAAAGCTTTTTATGGATTGATTCTGAAGAAATGATCATTTGGATTTCAGGTAATAATCCAATCATTGAAGTGGCCTGGGCAACGTCATGAAAGATTACAGATTCCAATCCATACTTCTGTACGATTTTTTTCTGTAACACACGTGAGAAGTCTTTATCTTCGTTAACAATAATGATTTGGGCCATATTTATATATTGAGGGTAATTCTAAAAAATAGCAAAAAAAAGACCCTCTTTCGAGGGTCTAGTATAAAAAAATTTTCAGATAATAATTTTAATTTGCTACTTCCATTCCTCTTGCTCCTTCCACAACCGTAAGGTTTGGAGAAACTGGTAGAAGGAATTTTTCCGGCTGAGTAAGGTCCAGAGCAAGTTTTAAAACCTGATCTACGTGCTCACACGGATGGATGTCTAATCCTGACTGGATTTCTTCAGGGATCTCAGCTAAGTCTTTTACGTTTCTTGCCGGGATAATAACTGTTTTAACACCTGCGTGTTTTGCAGCTAAAAGTTTTTCTTTTAATCCACCGATTGGCAGTACACGTCCTCTGATTGTTACTTCTCCAGTCATTGCTACGTTCTGGCGAACTGCGATTCCTGTAATAGCTGAAGTCAGAGCTGTTACCATTGTCACACCTGCAGATGGCCCGTCTTTCGGCGTAGCTCCTTCCGGTACGTGGATATGGATATCATTTTTTGTATACCATTCAGCACTGATTCCAAGTTTAGGAGAGATTGCTCTCACGTAAGAAAGAGCTGCTTTTGCCGACTCCTGCATTACTTCACCCAGCTTACCAGTGATCTGGATTTTTCCGTTTCCTTCTACGGTCACAACTTCAATGTGAAGTAGTTCACCACCAACTGAGGTCCATGCTAATCCGTTTACCAGACCAACTTGTGAACCTGACTCAATATCTGTGCTGTCAAAACGACGTGGCCCAAGATATTTAGAAAGTTGTTTAGAAGTTACATTGAATTTTTTTCCAGCCGGGATTTCTTTTGTAACAACTTCAGTAGCGATTTTTCTTACGACAGTGTTCAGTTGTCTTTCGAACTCACGAACACCAGCTTCTTTTGACCAGCCACGGATGATATCAGTCATACATGAATCGCCAATTTGTACTTCGTGCTCAGTTAAGCCGTTAGCAGCCACTGCTTTTTTAAGTAAATAACGTTTCCCAATTTCCAGTTTCTCCTGTGGAGTGTAACCAGATAAATGGATGATCTCCATACGGTCTCTTAGTGGACCCGGGATTTTTCCTAAATCGTTAGCTGTCATTACGAACATAACTTTCGAAAGATCGTATTCAACTTCGATATAGTGATCGGCAAAGTTTTTGTTTTGCTCAGGATCCAATACTTCAAGCATTGCTGCTGAAGGGTCACCTCGCATATCAGATGACATTTTATCGATCTCATCTAAAAGAATAAGTGGATTCGATGTTCCGGCCTTTTTCATGGCCATCATGATCTTCCCTGGCATTGCTCCAACGTAAGTTCTTCTGTGCCCGCGGATTTCAGATTCATCACGTACACCACCAAGAGCGATACGTTGAAAACTTCTTCCAAGAGATTCAGCAAGAGACTTCGCAATAGATGTCTTACCAACTCCCGGAGGACCAGATAGACAAAGAATAGTTCCTTTTCCTTCACCTTTTAGAAGTGAACGAACAGCAAGATATTCTGTGATTCTTTCTTTAACATCTTTCATACCATAATGGTGGTCGTCTAATATTTCCTTCGCTCTCGCTACGGAATTATTGTCAGTAGTATATTCATCCCATGGAAGTGAAAGCATCCAGTCAACATAGTTTCTAACAACAGCTGATTCAGCTGACATTGGAGACATTGATTTAAGTTTTTTAATTTCTTTCGCAGTTTTCTCGCGAGCTTCTTCCGGCATTTTTTTAGCAGCTAACTTCTCTTCCATTTCCTGGATATCAGTTTTGCCGTCATCTTTCTGGCCAAGCTCTTTTTGAATCGCATTCATCTGCTCATTCAAATAGTATTCTTTCTGCGACTTTTCCATTTGCGTTTTTACACGAGTACGGATTCGTCTTTCAACGTTGATAATTTCGATTTCACCTTGCATTTTTTCAAGTAGTAGTTCTAGTCTTCTTCCTACTTCAACAGCTTCAAGGATTTCCTGCTTCTCTGCGATCTTCATAGTTAAATGAGCCACCATGATGTCTGCTAAACGGGAAGGATCCGTAATCGAAGAAATGCTCATCAAAAGTTCAGGCGGAATTCTCTTATTTAGCTTCACATACTGTTCAAAGATTCCTTTGATGCTTCTGATGGTAGCTTCAAGAGTAACTGGGTCCTTCGTTTCTGATACGCATTTCTCGACTTCAGCAAAGTAGCCTTCGCTACCCGATTCAAAAGTTTTGATTTTTGCGCGATATTTTCCTTCGATAAGCACCTTTACAGTGTTATCTGGAAGACGAAGCATTTGAATGATGTTTACTACAACACCTGTTTCATAAATATCTTCTCTATCTGGATTTAGAACTGATGCATCTCTCTGAGTGACTAGAAAGATTTCGTTGTTGTTTCTTTGCGCTTCTTCAAGAGCAGAGATGGATTTTTCTCTTCCCACAAAGAGAGGTACTACCATGTGCGGGAAAATGATCATGTCCCTTAGGGGTAATAATGGGAACTTTTTAGAATCTGAAGAACCTTGAGACATAGTACCTCCTGCACTATTTGTTACCACCTTCCTATTCCTAGGCTCACTTCCTGATTTCCTTGAGGAATACGAAGGGTCTAATAAAATCATGACATAGATTTCGTTCATTCTGCAAATTAAAATAAATGGTACAAATTGCTTTTTTTTCCGGCATATAAATAAAGCATATGGTGCTTTTTATAGTGTATGAAAATACTCTTGAAGCTAACTCATAGTATTCTTTGAACAACATCATAGGGGCATATTGTAAGGAAGTGTAAGTTGAAAAAAAATCGGTATGATAGGTGCAACAATGCACCTATATCCGACTGTTTTCTACGTGATATTTTTATATTAGACAAAAAAAAAGGCCGCTAAAAATAGCGGCCTCTATAAAAAATTTTCAGAATTTTTAGTTAAGCTGACTCGACAGTTTTCTTAGGAGCAACAGCTGTTGTAGCAGAGGATGCTGCCGGAACTTTTCTTGGCCCTTCGATAACTTTCGGAGTTCCTCTTCCAGTTACAGAATCCATTGTCACGATAACCTTACAAACTTTTTCGTTTGAAGGAATGTCGTACATGACGTCTAACATTGACTGCTCAAGAATCGCGCGAAGACCACGTGCTCCTGTTCTTCTATCAAGTGCCTGACGTGCAACTTCTTTTAGAGCGTCAGCTTCGAACTCAAGTTCGATTCCTTCGTATTCAAAAAGTTTCATGTACTGTTTAGTTAAAGCATTTTTTGGTTCAGTTAAAATTGAAACAAGTGCTGCTTCATCAAGTTCAGTTAACATAGCGTTTACTGGAAGACGTCCGATGAACTCTGGAATTAATCCGAACTTCGAAAGATCCTCAGGCTCGATACCACCAAGTTTTTCAATCACTGATTGAGCGATTTCAGATTTCTCCGAGATCAGACCCATTGGTCTTTTTGTCATACGCTTTTCGATAATTTTATCCAGACCTACGAAGGCACCGGCACAAATGAAAAGAATATTTTTTGTATCAACCTGGATAAATTCCTGTTGAGGATGCTTGCGGCCGCCTTTCGGTGGAACAGAAGCAATAGTTCCTTCTACGATTTTTAAAAGAGCTTGCTGAACACCTTCACCTGAAACGTCACGAGTGATCGACGGGTTTTCAGATTTTCTTGCAATCTTATCAATCTCGTCAATATAAACGATTCCGCGTTGAGCGCGTTCAACATCGAAGTCACAGTTTTGAAGAAGGTTTAAAATGATGTTCTCAACGTCTTCTCCAACGTACCCTGCTTCAGTTAATGACGTTGCATCTGCAATGGCAAATGGAACGTTCAGAAACTTCGCAAGAGATTGTGCGATAAGAGTTTTACCGGAACCAGTTGGCCCAGCTAAAAGGATGTTTGATTTTGCCAGTTCAACTGCATCACCTTTTCGTGAGTCACCCGTCTTGTGGGCAATTCTCTTGTAGTGGTTATGAACCGCAACCGAGATAATTTTTTTCGCTCTGTCTTGTCCGATAACATAGTTATCCAAGTGAGCTTTAATCTCATGAGGCTTTGGAACATTATCAACTACAGCTTTTGCATTTGATTTTTGTGAATCTTCAAAAATAATATCGTTACATAGCTCGATACACTCGTCGCAAATATAGCAACCAGGTCCTGCGATTAACTTCTTAACTTCTTTTTGTGATTTCCCACAAAAATTACAGTGAAGAGCACTTCCGAAATTCGCTTTGTCTTTTGTCATCTCTATTTTCCTTCGCTATATGCTTTTCTACGAACCCAATTATTTTTTTAATTTTCTTCCAGACTTATCAATGATCACGTCGATCAATCCCAGCTCGATTGCTTTCGATGGATTTAAATAGTTATCACGATCTGTCTCTTTTTCAATGCGCTCCATAGTCATACCAGCACTCGTGTGACGCACGTAAATTCCATTTAACTGTTTTTTCAGGTCCTGAATCTCGTTGGCCTGGATCTGAATATCAGACGCCTGCCCTCTTGCTCCACCTAATGGCTGGTGAATCATGATACGTGAGTGTGGCATTGAGTGACGGAATCCTGCAGCTCCTGCAGTTAATAAAAGAGATCCCATTGAAGCGGCCATACCTACGCAGTAAGTATAAACCGGACATGAAATGTGTTGCATAATATCGTAAATACCAAGACCAGCGTACACTGACCCCCCTGGAGAATTGATGTAAAAGTGAATTGGCGCTTCAGCATCAGACTGCTCTAGGAACATCATCTGTGCCATGATTAAATTCGCTACCGTATCGTTAACTTCTGTACCTAAAAAGATAATTCTATCTAAAAGTAGACGAGAATAAATATCGTACTGGCGCTCACCTCTTGCAGTTTGCTCAATAACAATCGGGTTCGGGATATAAGCTTTTGGATCCATTTTTTTCTCCATAGTAGTGTAATCGCAATTTTCAATTCATAGATTTATCGGCACCTAAGCCTTGAATCTTTAACTATTTTGATCCAAAAAATTATAAATTGATAGAAGATAAGTATGCGTTATTTTTAGTTTTTAGGTTGCATTTAGACTTGATCTTAGGGGCCCAGACGATTAAAGTTACGGGTATCTTTTCGGTTCCTAATGCTCATTAACTACTTTTTATGGAGGCTCCCATGTCTAGACTTGTTGGTAAAACTGCTCCCGATTTCACAGCTGAAGCTGTGGTTAACGGAGAAATCAAAAACCTTTCTCTACACAAAGACTTTGCAGGTAAATGGAAAGTTCTATACTTCTACCCTCTAGATTTTACATTCGTATGCCCGACAGAAATCACGGCCTTCGAAGACAACCTTTCAAAGTTCAAAGAAATGAACTGCGAAGTGATTGGATGCTCTGTAGATTCTGCCTTCTCTCACCTTGCGTGGACTCAAATGGAGCGTAACAAAGGTGGATTGGGGAAAATGGTACACCCTATCCTTGCTGACCTTACAAAGAACATTGCACGCTCATACGACGTTCTAGCTGACGACGCTGTGGCACTTCGTGGTGTGTTCGTAATCGACGATAAAAACATTGTTCAGACATGTACAGTTAACAATCTTTCAGTAGGAAGAAATGTTGATGAAGTTCTTCGTACAGTTGAAGCTTACCAGTACACAGCTAAGCACGGTGAAGTTTGCCCTGCTGGCTGGACAAAAGGAAAAGCGACAATGAAAGCTGATCCAAAAGGATCACAAGAATACTTTAAAACGCTTAAGTAATTTTTATATGGGAGAGTGAAAACTCTCCCTTTTTGCCTCTGGAATCTCTTCACAAACTGTGATTTTCTCCAATGAAATACATACTTTTTATTGTTACTCACCGCCAATCATATAATTTCTTCATCCTCACCGTAATAGATTTGAATAACCGTCTTCCATAGTGGATAAAGCTGAAAATCTTTGGGGGATTAATAAATGAATATCGATGGTGAGAATCTAGTCAGTCTAGATCAATGGAAAAACGCTAAGAGAGAAGGAAACTTCTCTGATTACCTTAAGGTTTTAAGCTTCAATGATTTAATGAATGAGTCTAACTCGCTAATGGATCAAATTAAAAGAAGCGAAGAAGTAGACGATCTTTTTTCTAGAACAAAACTTATGATGAATGAGTTCACAACACGTTTAGAAAAAGAATCAAGACACCTTGCTGACTCGGTTAAAGATCTTAAAAAATCTATCGAGGACAAGCTTCATTAGTTAGTTGTAAATTCTGCTTTAACGATAAAAATTTGTTAAAGCAGAATTTAAGTTTTCACTTAATGCCCGATGATATTTAAGTCCCAGTCATGCAAAGTTCCAGTAGTACCGCTAAGCCCGTCTATAATTTTTACTTTCCATATACCTGTCGCAGTTTCGCCGTAAAAAGCATTTGATAAAAAAACTTCATTAGAAAAATCAGCAAGCCCCAGAAGCGAATTATTTATATTCAGAATAATACTTTTTGTTCCGCTGGGTGAAGTTACTTCAATACCAAGCTGTCCGATATCTGCATGAGTGATATGAGTTTTAATCTGTATGGCCTCAACAGTAAGTGTAGAAGCTGTAGTGATTGAACTCTGAACACCTGTTGCACTATTATCAGGAATTGCCAGATTGACTGTCCCTGAATTGACGTAATTTGTTTGCACTTCTACAGGAAGCGCACTGTATCCGCCAGTGGCCATCGCAACCGCCGCATCCACATCCGCAAGACCGAATCCATAATAGTTATGAAATGGATATCCAGCTGCGTTTGTAACCCATCCCTGCTGCCATACGTGACCTGAAAGTGCAGTGGCATATGCATTAACTGTGGCACCTGCTGTCGGATTAATTTTCCGCGCAGTCGTTGCTAGAATATGTTTTACATCTCTCGCAGTTAAAGTGTTATTCGCACTTAAAAGCATCGCCACAACTCCGGATAAAATTGGAGCAGCAGAAGAAGTTCCGTTCATCACGGACGTATATTTACATTGTGTATTGAGCGGATGAGAGGATAGCTGAAAACTGTTGTAAGCAAATGCTGGAGACGATCCATACGTGCAGCCGCCTAAGTCTGTTGTAATCATCGCAGGTGCCGTATCACCGTACTCTCCGCCCATTCCAGTAATCCAGATATTTGATCCTGGAGAAGAATAAGATGATTTCAATCCACGTGCATTCATAGCAGCTACAATAATCATGTACGGATTGTTATCCATGGCATCCACCACAGAACTACCATGTCTCATCACATTTGGTCCGCCACATTCATTCATGGCCTGATCAAAACTATTTCCTGCAGACTTAATATATATTTTTCTGTCTGTTTTCATCTTCGCTTCATAAGCTGCGTCCGGAGTCGTAATAGCACATTGACTATAACCCCAGCTTTGATTGATGATCGAAAAATTTCCGTCGATCTGTGCAAGCTCTTCTGTCAGCGTTCCACCAGAGCGAAGAAAGTTGGCGCTCGCGATTTTTGCAGACGGTGCTACACCTTGTCCGCCAAGTCCATTTCCGGAGGCCGCTGCAATTAATCCGGCCACTGAAGTGCCGTGAAAACTTTCAGCATCGGTGTAATCAGGCAGTGCTGTAGAATTTAAAAAGCTCGGCGTTGTTCCATTCACAAAATCAACACTCACTGATCCGCTCAAATAATTAGCAGCAAGATCTTCGTGTGTCGCCTCTACTCCGGTATCAGAAACTAGAACATTTATTCCTGCACCTTTAAATCCATTTTTATAACTTCCGAGGATATTCAAATCATAACCCGCGAACCCGGCCCCTGTTGAAAAAGAAGTCTGTCCATAGTTGTATAAATGCCAGCTGAATGAAAATAATGGATCGTCTGTTACATACACGGTTGATGAAGCAGACGGAGATATTGCAGAATTTCCTGCCACATCTACTGCAGTTCCTGCTGCTATTGAAATTCCTAGTGAACCGTTTCCTGTCACTCCGGAAATTGTGACAACTCTTGTAGTTGTTCCACTTCCAGAGACGGCAACTGTTCCGTTGGCACTTCCAGTTTTATTTAATGTCACATTAGCTGAAGTAAGAGAGACCGCAGATGCTCCAGAATACGTTATAGTGTAGGTTACTGGACCTGAAGTTGTTCCAAGTTTTGAAGGAGTACCAATTGAGATTGGCGGCGGAGTATTGTCAGCGGCGAAAGTTGTCGAAGCAGATGAAGCGAGTGAAGCATTTCCCGCATCGTCAGTGGCCGTTGCTGCTGCCAATGAGATTCCAAGAGTACCATCTCCGGTAATACCGCTGATAGTAACAGTTCTTGTTGTTATCCCGGTACCTGTTACAGCAACCAATCCGTCAGCAGTTCCTGTTTTATTTAAAGTTATATTACCGGCCGCCAATGAAATCGCCGTCGCACCTGAGTAAGTTATTGTATAAGTTATTGGCCCCGTTTTACTTATGAGTGCAGAGGGAGCTGAGATCGCCAGTGTAGGCCTAACGTTATCAACAATAAAATTTGAAGAACTTCCGCTCGCTAGCGCTAAATTTCCTGACGTATCAATGGCCGTACCTGCAGCGAGTTTTACACCAATAGTTCCATTTCCGGTTACACCAGTGATTGTAATTGTTCTTGTTGTTGAACCGCTACCAGTGACGGTCGCCGTTCCGTTTGCTGTTCCTGTTTTATTTAAAATGACATCGGAATCAATAAGAGAAATTGAAGCAGCATCACTATAGGTCACTGTAAAAGTAACAGTACCATTATTTGTAGTGGCCAGTGAAGGAGCTGAGAATGAAATTCCTGAAGCTGTATTGTCGACATTAAAAGTTCCAGAAGCGCTTCCAGCAACAGCATAATTTCCGGCCGAGTCCGTTGCAGTATTGGCACCTATCGTGAAACCTAATGTTCCATCACCCGTAATACTACTTAAAGTCACTGTCCTTGTAGTGGATCCTGTTCCACTGACTGCGACTGTCGCATTCGCTGTTCCTGTTTTATTTAAAACAATATTTGAAGAAGTGAGTGTAACTGATGAAGCACCGGTATATGATACGTTGTAAGTTACCGGCCCGCTATTTGTAACTGTTACTGATGGAGCTGACACCGTAAATGTCGGAGGAATTGTATCAACTGTAAAAGTGGTAGAAGGCCCAGCTGCAAGAGATACGTTTCCAACATCATCAACAGCAGTATTGGCCGCAAGAGAAATCCCGAGAGTTCCATTTCCGCTTAGGCTCGATATAGATACTGTTCTTTGAAGATTTCCGCTGCCAGAAACACTGACGACTCCATCAGCAGTTCCCGTTTTATTTAAGGTGATTTTTCCTGTCGTCAAAGATATCGCCGGCTGCTCAGTATAACTGACAGTATAACTGACTGGGCCTGCACTCGAAATAGAGGCCGATGGACTTGAAAAAGAAATAACAGGAGGAGCATTATCGACTGTCACAGGAACAAGTGAAGATGTACTTGAAGAATAAATACCTGTGCTACTGAGAGCTGAATCAGTCGCAATGGAAAATCCAATAGTCCCCGATCCTGTCATACTGCTTAAAGTTACAGTTCTAGAAAATCCTGAACCCGTTACAGAAAAAACTGCGTCTGCAGTTCCAGTTTTAACAAGCGTAATAAAAGATGAATCAAGAACAACTGCAGTCGCATTTGTATAATTAACAGTAAAAGATACTGGCCCACTTGCTGAACGTGCAGGACTTGGAGTTGAAATTGTGATTGCCGGTGGAGTATGGACCATTGTATATGCGGCCGAAGGGCCAATGGCCTTGGCAGAAATTGTTTTTGAATAAAGTGCCGTACCGCCTGCAATACTGACAGCGATTGTTCCGACTCCATTCAAATCAGAAACTGTAATAGTTCTGGATTCAAGCCCGTCACCTGAAACATTGGCAATTCCTGTCAGTGTTCCGGTTTTAACTAAAGTGACATTGGCATTTACCAGCGATATTGATTTGGCATTTTTATAATTTACTTTGAAGGTAACAGTATTTGATAAATCATCGTAGACAGGAGCACCGCTGAAAGAAATTTCATAAACGATAGAGTCTGGAACGTCAGGCTTCTTGACGAGACATCCGCCAAGAGTAAAAAGTAATAAAATGAAAACGATTATTTTCATAGTGGTTTTATACTTCTATTACTGGAGAGTACTTCGACCTCTACGTTATTAACTCGCGGATCTTTTTTTAAGTCCTCTACTACTTTTTCAATATCATTGCCGGCCTTCACTTTATAAATGCCGAACTTCAGGCCAGCTTCCTGGCGCATTTTTTTTATAGGGAAATTTTTCAGGACTTCTTTTTGATCCACCATCTGATTAAAGTAAATAATCAGTGTTCCATCGATAGTTCCGGATGCTCTCCTTTTCGGATTATAAACAACCTGAGCTTCATCTTCATTTTCAACATTCAACAACGCTTGTCCTTTTCTTCGGGTGCGCTTGAGCATAACTTGCCCTTTTTGTTTTTTAAAAATTTCTTTCTGACTACCTTTGTATTTTTTTTCATTGACACTTTTTAGACCTGAAACAACTTCCCAGTTATTTAAGATTTTTGTTTTTTCTCTTGGAATATTTTCAATCGCCTCTTCTGAAAAAACTTCAAAAGAAAGCAAAATACAAACCATCAAAATTAAAAACTTTGGAAACATGTGCAACCTCTGTCAAACTAATCGGAATTAAATAGAGGTTGGTTAGTGATTGTGAGGATTTTGGTTTGAGGGAAAAAAATGCCTGCTAAAGACTCTCTAAACTCTGATAGTCATGAAGAACTTTTGCACGAAGGAGCGGAACTTTCATACGACGGTCATACCCGAGTAAATGGGCCACAGTTCTAAGTGTCTCCAGCTGCTCGACTCTGTTTCCAAGCGATTCAAAAAGACTTAAAAGATAAACTGTATTCTTCGCAAACGTTTCCACATATTGAAAAATGATCATCTTGAATTCGGGATCAGTATTGTAAAATTCGCAGCCGATGAAATTAATGAAAACGCGGTCGACATTACTTTGATTTTCAAAAGTTCTTACCATGCGCACTTTAGTCTTCACAATCGAGCGTGGAAAATCATCAACTGACAGCTGTTTCAACTGCTCAAGTGAGAGAGTTTGAAATCTTGGGTAGTGAATCAGGTTAAGTGCGATCGGAAGTGAATTGATCTCAGGAATATGCGGTAATTCTGAAAGCAAAACCCCGCCTTCTGAAACATTCAGGATGCGCGATTTAAAAACATGCTCCCCGTCGACATACAGTGATGTCGATTTGAGGGGAGCACGTAGAAATTTTCTTTGTAACCTAGGGTCGCTCATTTATTTTTGTCCAAACTTATAAAAGTTTCGAAGCAACTTCAGAAAGAGGAGATCTCTCACCAACCTTCAGTGTTGTGTGAGCAATAATATCTTCAGTCTTTAAGCGTTCTACAACGTAAGCAAGACCGTTGTTCGTTTCATCAAGATAAGGTGAATCGATCTGTTGCGGGTCACCCGTTAAAACGATTTTTGTGCCTTCACCTGCACGAGTCACGATAGTCTTAACTTCGTGTGGAGATAAGTTCTGCGCTTCATCGACAATCAGGTACTGGCCTGGAATTGATCTACCACGAATATAAGTCAGAGGTTCAACGTGTAACATACCCTGGTTGATAAGTTCTTCGTATGAAGTCCCTGCCTGTTTTCGGTTTTGATTGAAAAGGAAATCCATGTTGTCGAAGATCGGCTGCATCCATGGAGCTAACTTTTCGTTTACGTCCCCTGGTAAATAACCAAGGTCGCGTCCCATCGGCTGGATTGGACGAGAGACTAATAGACGAGAGTATTTTCCCTGAACGATTGCTTTTTCTAAACCCGCTGCGATCGCAAGAAGTGTTTTACCAGTTCCCGCTTTACCAACAAGAGAGACAAGAGCGATCTCATCATTTAAAAGAGCATCGAGAGCAAATTGTTGTTCAACGTTTTTTGGATAAATTCCCCAGATACCTTCACGAAGAGAAATTAAAGGAACAATTCCTTTTTTACCCTGGTGATATCTTCCAAGAAGTCTTCTTCTTGGGTTGTGGAATTCCTGAAGTATGAAATATTCATTGGCAAAAACACCCATTGTCTCATCTTCATCAAGAGCAAGAAAACGATTGGCTTCGTATTCCTTTAGTCTCTCACCTGAAACTTCAAATGTTCTTTGTCCTGAATAAAGTTCTTCGAACGTAACATCCATCTGACCGTAGTCATCTGCAGGTACTCCGAGAATATCTGCTTTCAGACGTAGGTTGATATCTTTAGTTACAAGAAGAACGTCTTCACCTTTTAATTTAAGTGCAAGTGCACTTGATAAAATCAGGTTGTCGTTGATTGTTACATCAATCGGAAGACTTTTATCGTTAACAATTAAATCCACAGAAACGATCAGCGTTCCGCCGCTATCTAATGTCACACCTTGAGCAAGTGGCCCTTGAGATCTTAAATCATCAATGAAGCGTGAGAAGTTTCTGGCGTTTCTTCCGTTTTCGTTTTGATCTTTTTTGAAACGATCAATTTCTTCGATAACGATCAGAGGGATAAAGACTGTGTTTTTGCCGAATTTTCTAAAGGCAGCAGGGTCAAAAAGAAGGACGTTAGTGTCCAGTACATAAGTCTTTTTCAACAATACCTCCGTGTATTTAAAACAGAGCGAAACAGTCGAGTATTAACTGACTTTCATTTCGATGTCTCTTGATAAAAATTGTAAAGAATTAGATATCAAAAGAAAAGTCGAAAAGACTTAAATAGACGATGAAGCGCTTGGCCTCTTGTTCACGAAATTTTGATCCTATTTCCACACCATAGAATCCTGCAGTCAATTTTACCGGCCATAACTTTACAGAAGCTCCGTAAGAAACATAACCTTCACTCCACCCGGCGTACACAGTGATAAGCGGGATTGCAAACTCAGCACCGAGATGAAATTTTCTGGAAAAATCGATCGGTTGATTCAGTGGGCGCAGATCAGCAGAAAGTGTATAATCAAATAAACCGAAGTCTTGCTTGAAAGCAACACCCGTATTAATACTCATTTCTTGAACTGGAATATCCCCCGTACCTTCTGTTCTTCTAAAACGTGTTCCACCAACATCAAGAATTGAGATGCCGCTTGTTAAAACATTATTTCCTGAAGAAATGGCATACTCAGCACCTACGTCTGCACCATACGCCTTACCTTTTGAATAACCCAATGCCTGCTTCAAACTTGTAAGATCAGTGGCACCCGAATTAATTTTATTAAGCAAAGATGTTCCGAAGAGATCGTAGTGATCCTGCATCCCTTCGCGGTTAATAAATTTAAATGCGGCCCCGATTGAAAGTCTTTGGCCGGTTGTTACTTTTGTTTTGGATGTTTTTTTTATGCGTGAAGAAAAAGCTCCACTTCCCACGTTCCATGCAAAGCCGGTAATAAAACCTTTATCGTAACGATAATCTACGTCGAGAACCGGGTGAATTGCATTTCTTAAAATTAAATTGGTTTTTGAACTGGCGAATAAGTTAAATCCAAAACTCGCCATTTTTAGGCCGGGAAAAACCGAGGCCTGTAGAGAGACGGGATAGTTTAAGATTTTCGCTGCAATTCCCGCTGGATCAGCTTTGGGGAAATTTTTAAATCTGTCTGTATCTCCCAGCACATTTGTAGCGCCGATACTAGGATCAAGTGGTGTTAGACTTACGCCTTTATTTTTTCCAAGTGCGGCCGGATTATAAAATAAAGTGTACTCATCATCGGCGATTGCTGTGTAAGCGTCACCCATCAGAAGTGCTTTAGGACTTCTTCCAACATACCCAACTTCCTGTGCACCAGCGGCCGCAGAAAAAAGTAAAATGAATAAGATTAAAAAAGTTTTTTTCATTATTGGATGAGTGCCTCAAATAAGACTGCATAATAAGAGGCCAGTGTATCGACATCGATCGATGCATCCGTTTCACAATTGTACTGACTCATGACTGTTGCTGTAGGCCCGACAGTCGGATAGGCAGTAATCAATAAAGCTTTTTGAGTATTAATTTGAGTTGTAACGGTTGAGAGATCAGCAGTACTTCCGCCGCCCGCAGAAGCAAGAACACTTGGAAGAACATCGAGTATTGAATTCATCAAAACGACCCCCTGGCATAAACGCACACGACGTGTACTTAATCCCAGAGCAAGTTGCGCATGCGAACTACTTACCGAATTACATGCTCCCGGAAGAACTGTAGTGACGTAGGTTTGTACTGCTGCTGGAGTTGTCGAGTAATCAGTAAAGCAATTATTACCCGCGCCACCTCCGCCTTTTACACCGCCGATGTTAGCATTGGCATAAACTTTCATAAATTTTCCAAGCTGAACCATCATCATGAATGCTAGTTCACTGTTGATGTCTCCGGCCTGTCCACCAGAAAAATATTTTGCACGCTCTTGAGCGGTCGGCTCTGTTGATGAAGAAATTCCACCTGCGTAAAGAAGGATGTTAATCGCTTCAAGAAGATCTTTATAATTTGAATCGTTAACCAGAGGATTTGTGACTGCAACCTGTGATGTAGTAAATGTAGAAAGGCCGCCGAGTGGTGATGGAGTTGCAGTTTTAGAAATATCTGTTCCAAAAAATGTCACTGTCGAATAACCTGCTCTGCAGGCATAGGCACTTGATAAAACTTTTAAATAATTAGCGTCTCTGGTTTGTCTTCCGATTCCTTCAAGAAGATCGATGGCCTGCTGACATTGTTTATCGCTTAATAAAATGTTGGCGCTTAAAACTGCATCTTTCACTTCCTGACTCTTGCTTTTTCCGCACGCAGAAATCGTAAAAATCATGAATGCAATGATAAGAATTTGAATCGACTTTAAAGACATCTAAAATACCCCTCATAACATTATGCCTTCTCGCGGGAAAACATGAAATGCAGGGGAAATTCTTCCTTAATGAAGGAAGTCTTTAGTTGTTAAGGAAATGCACGATTTTAGTGATGGCCTCAGAAAATACTTCTTTATGTAGTACCAGACTGATTCGCGCGGAGTTTATCATTCCGAAATCTGTCCCGGGAACTATGACGACACCCAAAGTATTAAGCATGTCTTCGCAAATCTGGACCGCATAATCTGTCGTATCGTTTTTATCCTTCAGGTACTTTTTAAAGACCGGTGTCTGGGTGAAATCGATCATAAAATAAAAGGCAGATACCGGCTGGTACCAGCACTTCATCAGTTCGTTGTCTTTGAATTTTTCGCGGATGATTGTAGCGTTGTCGCGAAGATGGTTTTTCACCGGAGTTAAAAATTGTGACGAGTTTGAAAAATTGTAATTCATCATCGCACGTTGAACGAGAGAGTTTGCTGAACTTGTAAGCTGTCCCTGAAGATTTTCGATTCCTTTACAGATATTTTTCGGGCCGACACAATAACCGATTCTTAATCCAGTTGAAGCGAACGCTTTTGAAATACCATCGACGATGATAGTGCGCTTTAAAAGCTCAGGCTTTTTCTGATAAAAATAAGTCGGCTTCGGATCGTAATAACAAACTTCAAAATAAATTTCATCACTGATCACAGCGACGTCAGGGTACTCTAAAAGTAAATCAGCAAAGTCACTCATCCACTCGCTTGAGTAATGAATTCCCGCCGGATTGTTGGGAGAATTGATGATGATTGCTTTTGTTTTTTCAGAAATTGCTTTTCTGATTTCATTAAGCGGCGGTGTAAAAACATCGAAGATCGATGATGTTACAATAACCGGAACTCCCCTGCAGAATTTAATCATTTCAGGATAAGAAATCCAGTAAGGTGCGATGATGATAACTTCATCACCCGGGTCAATGATCGCGCCTAAAATATTTGAGATTGAATGTTTGGCACCGTTCGAGATTACACATTCAAAATTTTCACCGTCGAGAACTTCACTCGAAAAGTTAATTCCTCTGGTCTCTTCAATGTGCTGGATAATTTTTTTTCTTAGATCGGCAAAACCTGAAACGGGACTGTACTGATATGACTTTAAAAAATCGAGTTCAGATCTGATTGAATCAATGAAATCCTGAGGCGGTCTAAATGGAAGTTGTCCTGCTGTAAGATTGTAAACTTGTTTTCCAGCTTCAGTTAACTCCATCGCTTTTGAATTAAGCTTGAGTGTCACACTTTCTGCCATGCCTTTTACGCGAGAACTAAGTTCCATAAATTACCCTTAGAAAAACATTTCTAAGAATATTATTCCATAAAATACTTACGCTTGGGGAAAATTTGTCACAAAGATAAAGTTCTCACCCTGCTCAAAGACTTTGACAGGAGTGAGACCGAGCTCTTGGAGAATTTTTTGTGGAATACCTTTTTTTGGTTCAGACTCAATCCAAAGTTGACCAAAATACCAAGGTTCTTTTAAAAGTGCGATGACGTCCAGGTAAATGCGTTGTTCAGAGTAAGGAGGATCGAGAAAAATAATCGTTTCTTCCTGCTGCTCTTTCGACATTTTTTCGTATGTAGACTTGAACTGCTTAAGCCACTTTTCAGCAGAAAAATAACTGCAGGCGATGTCGCCGCATTTTTTATGATGATTGCGAACGAGAATAGTTTCTCTATTATCTTCAAGAGTCATGAGCACATGTTTGTTTACTTCATTGAGATAAACCATGTCGGCCCCACGGGACCAGGCTTCGAACCCCATAGCACCCGAGCCCGCACATAAATCAACAAATGTGACTCCTTCCAGGTCCTGATAAAAATCGTAAATTCTTCTTCTGAGCATGACAGAGGTAGGACGAATGAGATCGCCTTTAGGCACAGCTAAAACTTGTCCGCGGGCAAAACCACCAAGGATTTTAAGACTCACACCTTCTCTCTTGAAATCTTTTTTAAAAAGAAACTAAGCTGTTTTCTTTTTAGTTGAAACTGAAGGAGATGCCAAAGGAATTGTAAATTTCATTCCATTTTCCATTGAGACTGTGCACCCGGAATCTTCGTTGATACAAAGTTCAACACCAGAAAGAGTGACGATAAGACCTTTAACCGGATCAACTGAAAGCTTCGCTGTTTCAGATCCAACTATGAAATCAAGATTAAGAGTCATCTGCCCGTGTGCTGCAAAACTAACTTCAGATTTTGAAGTTGATGGTGAAGATGCTGGAGCTGGTGCTGGTGCTGGTTTTGTTTTTTCGAAAGCAAGAACCTGCGCTTTAGGGGCCACAACTTCTTCTTCAATTGCTGTAAATTCGTCGTCTGTGATTTCTTCTGTAACAATTTCTGCATTGGCAATTTCTTCAAGCTCCATTGCTAGTTCTGCATCAATTTTTTCCTGCAAACTTATAGGAGTCACTTCCACAACAGTATCGAATTCTTTTTCAAGATCTTCGATCTCAGACATGATGTCTTGAAGTTCAGATTCATTGAAGTTTTTGTCTTCTTCTGAAACACCTAAAATTTCATCCACATCATCTAAAATATTGTCTGCCATAGACGCCCCTCGTAAAAACGAAAAATACATAACGAAACTGCGCACCTTAATACGAGTTTCATGCTAACCTATCGTCGCCTCATGAACATATCTTTAGATGTTTCTGATATCTCTGTATTTTAAAGGACTTGCGTCAAATAAATAGTTCATTTTTTCGAACTTTTTTCATGACTTCCGAACCCATATTTGTAACTATTTTATGCCAAAAACAAATTCATTTGGTTGGTTATTTTTTAGGATAAAGAAGTTGGATTCATTCAACAGTAAACCACAACAGAGCTGGCCTTTCGAAGGCCTTACACCTCCATTTGCAGGTGAGGAATCGTCGTCTCTGGTTTCAGCGTTTAATCCTTCAGAATTTTTTATCCCGGGATGGAAAGGCGAAGGGCTTATTACAGCTTCTGCCATCGTCATCAAAAACTCTTTATCAAATTTAACGATCGATGCTCAGGCACTTTTTAAAAAATCATGTTCGAGCAGTAAATCGATGAAACTGCAGACTTACAACGAGTTCATGCACTTTGCAGAATACGCCAATATAGACAAGTCTCTGTTGGGCCAGCAAAATGATTTCTGGCTGCACGTACAGGATGAGACATCTCCACTAAAAAAACACATCGACGACTTCCTGAAAGTTCACTGCTTCAGAGCGGTCGCTATTTATCTTTTCAGAATTAAATTCATTATGGATCTGGCAAAAGAGCAGCGTCTGGTTGTCTCTGAAGATGTGCTGATGAACCCGCTTTCTTTTTTAGGAAGAATTTTTGTAAAAGACTCTTCAACTGAACTAATGTGCGACTCTCTTCAGATCAACCAGTACAGCTGGTACCGTCCGACGATGGAGTACAAAGATTCACTGGTAAAACTGAAAGATGCTTTTGAAAACGTGACACTAACAGAATTAATTAAGCTGATCTCAACTCCCAAAGACGACAAGATTTACTCAATCAGAAATTACTCTCACTCACTTTCGCATTTAACATTCGGCCTTCTGGTCAATGACTTACTTTTAAAGTTCCCTGCATGGTTAAAACCAGAGCAGAAGAAAAAATCTTTTTCTGATCAAAAGCTTTGCCTGCTTCCCAAAACGATCAACACTCGTTTTGCTGGTAACAATGTTTCTTCAATGGCCCTTTCTCACTGGCTGGCGCAGGAATCGAGCATTAAGCTTTCTCAGTGGAACAATTTAATCTGCCCTGAATTTGAAGGCGCGGAATTTATCGACGGACAATTTTTAAAGATCTGTCAGGAACTACAATTCCTGAGTTTCCTGACGAGAGTCGGAGCTGAACACAAATACGAAATTATTCCGTTCATCTGTAAGATCATGCGTGAAAAATATAAACACTCACCAGATGATGGCATTGGCCAGGCATCGTTCTTCAACCTTGGAGAACTTCCATCGAGTGATACGCTCTATAATCGCATCGTTTTAAATTTAACAGAGCTTCCTAAAACCAATCCGCACCACTTTTTAATCCAGCAAATCCTGGCGCAAAAGCCAATGATGAAAAAAGATGCAATCGTGTATGTTTTCACCAATCAAAAACTATTTGTACCAAGTCACAGTGACCGTGTAGAACAGCTTTTAAAAGACTTTAAAGTTGAAGCTCAACTGAATATGGAAGAACTGAAAGGTAAGGGCGAGATCGCTCATTTTGCCTATATCCTGACGAGAAGAACAGTGGACGTTGTTTTGAATAAACATTTATTCAACGTGAATAGAAAAGCAAAAGAGTCATGCCTGTCTTTTGAATTCAAAGGTAACCTGACTCGTTTTAATAAATTTAACAAATTGGTTGAAGAGCTTCAGACTTTCATGAAGAATAAAAATCCGGTGACGACGCCGATCTTCGTAACAGAAATTGAAAAAGATATTCATTTTGAATTCCATCAGGATGCCATCATGGATGGTAAACTTGTTTCATCTGTGGGAAACCACGATTCAAGTCACTTGCCTCACCCGAGTTTTTTCAAAAATCTTACAAAAAGCAGTACATCACTCGATACGTTCTTTAACATCGAACTTATCGCTCATGAAGATTTAAGCATCTCGAAAAAAAGTGTTTCAAGTGAACTACTGGGACTGAAATTCGGCCCGGAAAAACAGTATCCACTTCTTCTGATCATCAATCAGAATGACCCCATGGATGTAAAACTTGAACTGACTCCGATTGATGCTTACAGAGGTAAATTAGAACAGTACGGTACAGCTTTCCATAGTTATTTCGGACTTGTTCCAAAACACCCTTCAATTAATTTGAATGTCTTCAGAGAGTATTTTTCTTCTGTTTTAGGCCACCAGATTATCCAGCTTCAGCTGTCTGACGGGCCATCAAAACTAAAAGCTAAATTAAAATCTCTGCTCGTTCCAAACTTTTTTGCTTCAACACAGTTGATGCCAAATAATATCAAGTCGCATTTCAATATCCTGGATCTTGAAGCGGAAGACATGAAAAACCTTCACCCTGAAGAAATAAAAGCAAAATTCAATGCGATGAAATCTCACATGCAGACTCATTCAAAAGATTTTCCATGGCACCTACTGGGGCTCTTATCGCACTTCAAACTGCAAATGAACGGCATGGTTGAGTCTCTTGAAGACGGCAAACCACAAAGCTTCAACTTCAGCAATTCACTGATTGGAAGCGAACTGGTAAAGCTTAAAACTCATGCGATTTATCCAAAGAACGATGACGTTTATGTTGAGTATAAAATCAGAAACAATCAGGAGCTTCAGCTTCCGATGACGAGTCTGGTAATTAAAAATACGGAAGACACTTCTATCCTGATTTTTAAATTCCAGGAAAAAGAAATTATTCACCTGCACTCTACGCCAGTGATGATACATTTTATTAAGTTTGTCCTTCAGAATGCTACAGGCGTAAAAGTCGCAGACATTCTTCTGAACCTGAAAGTTCCGACAGCACATGATTTAATTCAAACGACGAAAAGTTTTGAGGATTTAAAAGCGACCAGAATCGCCCTTCTGAAAGAAACAGAAGAGCTGATCGCTGTTATTTTAAGAACTGAAGTGAGTCGTTAAATAGAATTTAAGTTGGAGTGAACGTTCATTGATGCCAGAATTTCTTTTTTACTTCCGACTTTCAAATCTACAAGACGACCGGTGCTGGCTGCACTTTCTGCTTGAATACCAGCTTTAAAAATAATTTTCACTCTACCACCGACAGAATTTCCATTCTGATCGATCTTGTTATCAAGCTGGATTTTTGCATCCATTTCAGAGAGAAGTGACTGACAAACCTGAAGATCTACATCGAGAGTTCCGACAGCTCCGCCAAGACCTACTCTTTGTTTTAAGATTGATTCCTCAAATCCTGCGCCTGAATGAATAAGATCGAAAGCGACTACATCGCCAAGCTTATGAGCGAAGATCGAAATGTTTTTCTCGCCGTTATCCGACTGGGTTGAGTTGATTGAATAAGCGAATAAATGATAAAGCGCCTGCTCAATTTCTTCCTGTCGGGCACGGATCATTAAGTTGTCAGCGATATTGATATCTAATTGCACGCCTTGAGAAAAAAGTTTTTCAGCAAGAAGATCGATAACCGCAGAGCTGGTTTGTTCAAGGTTAACATTTTCAAGTTTTGCAGTTGCAGAACTGTCAGCAGCAATCGCTTTTGTATCGTCTTCCCAGATCTGGTCCAGTGTCGTTGTATTTAATTTTCTGGCCTGGGCAGCATTCTGTCCCATTGGTGTAATCAAAGTCTCAAGGGACATTTTATTTTTACCTTTTTCGATTGAAGCGTAAGCATGGAAGTTAGAAAAGAGTTTTGAGCAGTTTACTAGGCCGTTTTGCTCAAGAGCGACTCTCACGATCTCTCCAACTTTTACACTCGTTGCTCCGCCGTTATCCAAAAGTTCAGCTTGAGCTTCTTTTTCACGGGCATTGTTTGAAAGACGTTTTCTCGTCATGCTCATGTATTCTGACAGCATCAGCATCACTAAAAGTGTTGCAGCTGCGTAGAAAATATTTTTTTCCTGATTAAGGGAATTAGAAATTTCATTTTTATATACTGCAGTTGATTCCAGGATTTCATCTTTTGTCGATTCGATTTTTTCAAAACGTGATCCGACATCGCGGCCTTCAGCATTTTTTGTCTTCGCTGCATTCGGCGTTAAAATATCTTCGTGAAACCAGTGAACGTTTGAAGCAAGATTTGATAATTGTTTAGCTGCTCCGCCAAGCTCTTTTGCGAATGCGCCTTCAACACCAAGAATTCCTTCTGCCAGACATTCTTCTGTCAGGTTCTGGAAATTTTGCGTTAAATAAGCTGATGATGAATCGCCTAAAATATTTGCAGTGTATGTTTGATTGACCCTAGTGAAACAAGTTTGAATCCCGCTTTCAAAATTTGTCAGGCGTTTGATTTGCCCAGAGTTTTCTTGAATTTGGTAAGTTGTAAAAATCAGACCGGCCAGGATAAATAATCCCGCGATACTTCTTTTACTTTCGAGAACACTTGCTAGCTTTTTCATGAGATTGCAATCCTTGCAAAATTAACGGGCATACTTGCCCTCTTTAATTCTACCTCCCTCTGAAAATGGGTCAATATATAGGATAAAAATACCTGTGTTTTCAGGAGCGTTGGTTGTAAGATACCGGAATGATCAATCATTCTGATTCCAAACAGAAATTTATCACATCACTGGTGGCCGCTCTTATCGTTCATGCGGCAATTCTTGCCTTTGTTAAAAGACCCTTAAATAATTTTGGAATGTTAGACCAGCTTTCGCAAATAACGAAGCGGCCTGTTCAACTCGATCAGATTAAATTCATTAGCCATTCAGAAGTTGAAAAATACAGAACTGTGGGAATAAAGGGTGGAAAAAAAGAATTACAGCGCCCTGACATAAAACCAAAACCGATAGTAAACACTCCCGCAAAAAAAGGTTCACCTAACCCGCTTTCAATGGAAAGCCTCGCTCCTCAACTTCCAAAACCTACTTTGCAGAAACCAACAGAAGAAAATAAACCGGGACCAAAAGGAGCACTGGCCGATAAAAAACCGGAAATGGCAAAAGCAGAAGCTAAGCCCGTGAAAAAAACACAGAACGATCTTGCGCGCGATTTTCTCAATATAAAACCAACTACTGATACCAGCTCCGGCGGGCATTTTTATTTTAATTACAAGCAGGATAAAGTTATTCCGCGCACGACTGAGCAGGAAGAATTAAAAACTCAGGCCTCTAAAAACTTCACGGCCCCGCAAAACAAAGCAACAGACAGAATTTCAAATTTCGAAATCCGCTATGAAAGACCCGAGGGTGTTTCAGAAGATGAATTGAATTCTGATGAAAAAGCTTATTATTCTTTTTACGTCAGAAGCTATCAGAATTATTTTTCAAAAATTTATGCCAACTATGAAAAGATTGTTGTTGAAAGACCAGGCCTTGCTGCTGTCTTCGATAAAAGGCATCTTCTCATTGGGAAAATCGACTATGATCAGGAAGGAAATATTGTCACCGTGAAGATTTTAAAATCGGATGAAAGTGATGATTTACATTATTTTTTTGAAGAAACATTAAAACAATTGAGTCAGCCCAATCCGCCAAAAGTTTTTACGAAAAACCGCAAGCAGTTCTCCATCTTTTATCAGCTACAAATTAACTAGAAGAATTGTTTTAGAACAATAAACATCACGCCTGCAAAAGCGTACGTCGCGATCATTTTTCTACTCGCCAGGGTCTTGAGAATCGAGAGTCCAAATGAATCGATCCCTTTAATTTTTGACTTGATTTTAGCCCGAAGAGCAGCTTTTTCATTCAGGTCAAAGGCCTTAAAAATTTCGCTGACTTCTCTCGTATAGATTTCTTTTGTTTCAGTATCGATTTGAGGTTTCGGGATGTGAATTTTTACTTCAATACTTTCAAGTTCAAATTTTTTAAATTCAGTTTCACATGTCTGGCATGAATCAACATGCTTTTTGATTTTTTTGTAACTCTCTTCAGATTGCTTTAAATCAAGCAGCGAAAAGATATTTTTAGTGTGTATGCATTTAGTCTTGGAATTAAAATTTACCGAACTACTTTGAAAGCTACGCCTGTCCACTCATTGATCCTTAGTTGTGGTTTCTAAAATGAATCTGCCCGTCACTTTTTTCATTGCGGCGAGGAAGTTTGCTCACCATAGAAATACGTGCAGAATATAAATGCGCCAGGACTTCTCCCCGCGTTTTACCTAAAATAAATTCTATCAGCTCCATTGAAAACTCTGATCGCTCCTGCAAAAACAGAACGGCCTTATCATCAAACTCCAGTGAGAAAAATCCTGACTGGTCCTCGATGTCTTTAAAACTCAAACGCAATTGAGAGTAGCGCTTTTTTGAAAGGTCATACATCGCTTTATAAAGATGTATCTTTATATCAGTTGAATGCAGAACGAGATCGGACTCGTTTCCACTCTTCCATTTCTCGACTAAAACTTTATTTTTAATCATGAAAGCGCTGACGGAATCAATCATCAGTTGTGTTGCCTGAAGGTCGTCGGGGATTAAAATAAAAGCGAAGCTGTAGAGATCAGTGCTTAAATTTTGGATGAATTTTTCGAGTTCAATAGTTTTCATTTTTTCTTTTATATAGAGACCCAGTCCTTAGGGCCTTTCATCTATCTATTCTACGCCCGTCCTGAATCGATTACAACTACCGGCAACACCAAGAATCAGGCACTTGAAACGCTGCTTCGCCTTTCCGGGCCCAAGATATATTTAATTTTCAAGTAAATTACCAAATGAGTCGAATAGACTAAGGAGAGAGATTAAAAACCCAAAGGGTCTGATTATGAAAAACATTACAAGAACATCTTTTTTTATTCTGCTGTTATCTACAGCAATTGTAAGTTGTACTCAATCATCGAGCACGACAAATAAAAAATCTACAACATCTACAAGTAATGGCTCAACTACTACTACCACTGATGGAACTGTAGTTAATGATGGAACAACAACGACAACAGGATGCCCTGGTGGTGTATACCGTTCAGGAGCAACAAGTTGTTATTTCAGCAATCTTCCAAGATTAGTTTTTAACGGTCCTGGTGCATACGGAACAACACTATGGTCTTCAGCAACAGGACTACCTAGTTCAATTTCACCAAGTCAGTTTAGAACAGATGCAAGTTTTGCAGTGAGAATGAAGCCTTCTTATGCGGTAGGAAATGAAATTTCGAGACAAGGTAGAACTTGTGGACAATACCTGACGACTAATTTTAAAAAATTAAAAGTTTATGTCATGTTCAGAAGAACAGTGGATTCAATCGGTGAAGTTAAAGAACTTACTGCGACAGTTGGTGCTTATTCAAACACAGCACGCTTTACAGTTCCAGGCGGAACGACTGAACCATACATTCTGGAAGTTGTTGGTGTATCTTCAGATCACAGATGTCAGGCAAGTATCTATGGTGCGCTTTCTGCAACTCAAACGGCAGCATGTACAGCTGGAACACTATACTTAGATATTCCTTACAGAACACCTGCTACAGCACAAACTGAATGTGTTGCTTTCAGCATGGATATGGCGACAGATAACACTTACGATTTACCTAACTAAGAAAAAATTTATGATTGCCAGTCAGTCATTGGAAAATGTTCTTAATGAAGCTGTTTAATAATTTCCAGCGCTAAGTTTTTTTTGTGCGCAAAACTTACTTCGACCAAAAGTCCCGGGCAAGTAATGTTAATTTCAGAAACACTATTTCCTAAAATATCAAAGGCCACCCAGTCGATTCCTTCGGCCATGAGCTCTACACAGATACGATCGCATTCTATTTTCACGGCAGGCTCAAGTTCAATTGCATGAAAAGCAGCTCCCTGAGCGATATTCGCCAGAAACTCTCCTTTTTTAGGAACTTTTAAAATTGATCCTAATTCTTTACCTTTAAAATAAAGCGATCTAATTTCTCCATTCACAACTTCTTTGCAGAAAGGTTGAGCGACGATGGCGCCGTTGTTCTCTTTTACTTTTTCTTCGAATTTAAAAGCAAGGTTAGCATCGTTAATTGAAACTTTTTCAACGCCGAAGCCCTGGTATAAATCCAGAGGTTTTAAAATCAGTTCCTCATTGTCTTTTTTCATCAAATCTACAAAACGCATAAAACCTTCGACACTGCTTCCAACGTAAGTTTCCAGCGAAGATTTTTGTGTATAAGCGTGAAGTTTTTCATTGAATCGCAAAATTCCATCGGGAGAATTCACAACATTGATTCCCTGGACTTTGTAATAACGAAGCATCCATAAGTATCGCAGGTAGCGCGTATCAAATGGTGGATCAATGCGCATGTGAACTGTATCTTTTGTTGATATTTCTACATCGAAGGATTTTCCGAGCTCAAAAGATTTTAAATAAGCACCATCTTCATAGAAGTGGCCGCTAAAATCGTAAACTTTCAGGATATTTTTTGATTTATTGCTGACATAAAAATCTTTTTCAAAAAGAAGATAAACTTCCACACCCTGCTCTTTCATAGTTGTTGCGAGCATTAATGTTGAATCTTTTTTGGGATTTAATTTTTCAAGAGGATCGATGAAAAGAATATGTCTCGTATGTACCATCTGGCAAATTCCTATTTGAAGAGATATGTTTCGAAGTCCTCCTCAGAACTTTGATTCTGGAATTCCTCGTACTTCTTGGCAATCCAATTATAGTAGCCTTTCAAATCAAGCCCAAGCTTTTTTTGAAGACTTGCCAGGTCATTGGAGCTCTTCTCATAAGTTAAAAACGCTGCGAAACTTGCGTTATTCCATTTGCGCTCAAGCGGGAAACAATCCTTGGGTTGAATGTCCAGCTCCTGGCACTTTTTCATAACCTCGCCCTTGAATCTCCCTTCGATAAATTCATTCAGGATTTCTTCACCTTCAGCTTTGGTTTTTGGCAGCAGACTTTTGTAATGCTCCTGCAATTCGTTGGCGAGGATTACGACCTGATGCTTTAGTTTTTTTTCATCAGCATCTTTTTTCATCTGAAATTTTAAATAATCGAGCTGATTAATGGATTTAAAATAATCTTCCAGCATGTGCTCTGAAAAATACATCGCCAGGTTCTCATTGAGATCAACCTGATTTTTGACAAAAAAGATGGTGTGAAAAAGTTCATGAAAAATAAGTTCGGCCAGTTCATAGTCATCGTATTCGAAAAACGATGAAAGAATTGTATCGGTAAAATAACCCAATGTTGAATAAGCATAGACCGGACGTGTCCACGTCACTAAATCTTCAGCTTCTTTTTCTTTGGCAAATCTCTTCGCTGAAGTCAGGCTGAAAAAACCTAAATAAGGAAAACATCCCATCAAAGGAAAGCAGTTCTCGACCGCTTTAATTTCCTGATAAGGAGAAGCGATCACAAGATAAGTGACGGCCCTGTTTGTAAGCATCGTCGTCTGGGAATAAATTTTCGTCTCTTTTTTATCCCAGTAATGATAAAAATATTTTTTCAGGTCCTGAATCTTCTGGATTTTTTCTTTATGATTTTTTGGAACGCGGACACTTTTCAGCATCTCCTGATTGTCTTTTCCCTTCGAGAGAATCGACATCTGCCCCACTCCCTGCTCATAAAGATAGTCAAACTTGGCGCAGCTTGCTCCAAGGAGTAAAACAGCAGACAGCGAAATGTTTAAAAGTATTTTTTTCTTCAAAAGGCCCACGAAAAACCGAATGCGTATTTTAAAGTGTCTTTGGCCTGATTAAATTTAAAGGCCGGGAATAAAGTTTTTATTGAACCTTTTAAAGATAGCCCGTCAGTCAATTTGAGTTGAAGTGCAAAAGTACCATACACGGAATTCACTTTTTGTTTCGGAGTTGTATCAGTATTAGTGAACTGAGTATTGGTAGTGGTATTTTGAATGACCAGGTCCTGTGAACTTTCGGTAAATTGTCGTGCATACCCCACAGAAATACTGGGAATAAGTCTGGCACTTCTAGGAGCAAACGATTGTTTGATACCGATACTGTAAACATCAGTCGTCACTCTATTTTGCTGGCCAATTAAATTGAAACCGCTGGTGATGATGTATGTCTGATTTTCAGTGGTCACATCTTTTGTTCTCGATGCGTTTAAATCGAGGGCCGTGTAGTCCCAGAAATAAGTTGAAAGTCCTGCTGAATATGTTCTCGTCACATTGGAGTTCTGGCGTTTATCACCATAGATCGTACGATCGTATCCAAAGTCACCGGAAATTTCGTTAACAATTGCGAAACTTGATATCGGAGTCAGTATCATTATAGCGAGTAGAAGATTTCTCATAGAATCACCTCGACTCTATTCTACCAACTAACGACTTTGTAAGGATGAGAGGGGAATAAATTCCCCCCTAAATGAAATAAAATTTAATGTAATAAAGACGGAGCTTTTTTACCAAGATCTAAAATCAGCTCACCTTGTGTTGAAAGTGCTGTTGCCGACGTGATTTTAACGTCAACCCAGTGCCATTTTAACTCTTGTTCTGCACTTTCTGCTAAAAAGTGGACAATTCTGTTACAGTTTGTGCGACCTTTCCATTTTTTTACGCCGCCCATGTTCCCGTCTGAATCAACTAATACACGGTACGTTTTTCCGATCATGGTCTGGTGAATTTTATTCTGGATATTTAACTGATGGGCCTGGATTTCACGAAGACGAAGACTTTTTGTTTCATTTGGAAGTAAGTCTTCCATTTTATCAGCACGTGTTTTTGCTCGCGGAGAATAAACGTAAGAAAAAATTGCATCGAATTGAGCTTTATCTAAAAGATCCAGCGTCTCTTTGTGCTCTTCTTCAGTTTCGTTTACAAACCCTGCGATGATATCAGTCGTAAGAACGATCTCTGGCTGAGCTGCTCTCAATTTTTCCAGAAGTCCAAGGTAGTGCTCCGGCGTATATTCTCGGTGCATTCTTTCTAAAACTGTAGCTGAACCTGATTGAACCGGAAGATGCAGATGCTTTGATAATTTTTTTGATGTTCCATGAACGGCGATCAGTTCATCAGAAACATCGTATGGATGAGAAGTTGTATAACGGATTAACTCAAGGCCCTCGATCTTGTCGAGTTCAGTAATTAACTGTGCAAGTGTCTCACCGTTTTCTTTTCCGTATGAGTTTACGTTCTGACCAAGCAACGTCACTTCCTGGATGCCCTGATACTTCACTAACTTTCGAACGTCCTCTACGACTTCGGCCATTAGACGGCTTCTTTCTTTTCCGCGTGTGTATGGGACGATACAGTACGTGCAGTACTTGTTACAGCCTTTGATGATGTTTACGAATGCTTGTGGTGAGTCCGCTGAGACTTTTGTTTCAATGGAAAAATTTTCTGAACGATCCCATGAGTTGATGGTGAATTTTGAATCGCCGGCATAAACTCTAAACACCATATCGTTAATCGTGTCGATAACGTCTGTTCCAAAAGCAAAATCAAGATGCTGATATTTTTTTACCAGTTCTTTTCCTTCAGTCTGGGCCACACAGCCGCCGATTCCGACCACTAATCCGTTTTTCTTTTTCTTGGCGTGCTTGATCTCGCCTAATTGTGAGTAGAACTTATTATTTGAAAGGTCTCTGACTGCACATGTGTTGAATAAAACCATGTCGGCCTCATCCAATTCGGATGTAACTGTAAAATTCAAGTCCTGAAGATGGGCAGCGATGCGGTCTGAATCGTGATAATTCATCTGACATCCGAAAGTTTTCATCCAGACTTTGCGTGGAGGGAAAACCATATCGCCCATGACGACATTTTTTTCACCTGTAATAGGATCGATTGTAATTTTCTCGCGAGGACCGTCGCCTCTGGTTCCAAGACCTGTTGCCATAAGATTACCCTGTTAAAAAGCCTTATATGCTTAAGTTTTTATGATGAATGTTGAGGGTGGAAATTAGCAGTCTTGGGGGGAGAAGTAAACGATTAGAGACTTTTTGAAGTGATTTGTTGTCGGCACAAATAAAAAAGGGACCCGAAGGTCCCTTTTTTAACTGATCAGCTTAAAAAATTAAGCTTTTTTAGCAGCTTTTTTTGTAGCTTTTTTAGCTACTTTTTTCTTAGCAGCTTTCTTAGCTACTTTCTTTGTAGCTTTTTTCGCTACTGCTTTCTTAGTTGCTTTCTTTGCTACTTTTTTAGCAGCTTTCTTTGTTGCTTTCTTAACAGCCATAAAACCC
>JACMNL010000070.1 GCA_014378525.1 Bacteriovorax sp. | reverse complement strand
TAAAGGAGCCTTTTTTTTGCTTATATTCTCGTCTCTGTAGCTGTTTTGGAAAGATTCATATACATCGAAGCCTCTGCGTGAAATGGGTCCTTAATCAGCACTTTCTCCCACTCTGACTGCGCCTCTAACACATTTCCGTTACCATAATGAATCACCCCTAATGCTATACGTGCAGGAGCATAGCTAGGCTCTTCATTTTTCAAATTGCGAAGTTCTTCAATAGCTTTCGCAACGAAGCCTTTTTTCGCATAAACTTTTGCGATTTTAATTCTCGCTTCAAGATTTTCAGAATCAAGACCCACAACTTTGTTGAACTCGAAAAGAGCTTCATCATAACGGTTATATGAAAGGTAAAGATCTGCGATTTCGTAATGTTTTGAAGCAAATTTTTTATTGATGTGTTTATCTTCCATCAACCCGGATCCACCTTTATTTTTTCCTTTCACTCGTTCATTAGCAGTGTCGAAAACTTTTTTAGCGTCATCGTACTGGCCGATGTCGTTGTATAAAACTGAAAGGCTAATGGCCGCATCAGTGTGTTCAGGATTAAGGTTTAGAACTTTATTGAAAGCTTTAATCGCCTTACCTATTTCACCGTTGATGTGAAAAATGTTGGCCAGAAGAAATAGAGCGTCTACGTTTCTATCATCAGATTCAATGATTTCATTTAAAACTACCTGAGCTTTTTTATACTCAAGCTTTTCAAAACATTCGCGAGCAGTCTTTAGCAGTTGTTCGTTGTTTGAAGCGTACATCTATGACCTCTGTGTCTTAGTTCGTTGGATTTAGTTTTGTGTTTGATTCTTCAATTCTTGCCATAATGCGCGGGCGTTCCTGCTCATTTTTTAAATTTTTCAGAACGTCTTCGTAGCGTGCTTTAGCAGCGAAATAATCCTTAGTTTTGAAATAGAAATCGGCAATGTAGATTTCTTTTTTTTCAAGCATATCTTCGATCTGAGTAATGCGTTTTTGCGCATCTTTTACGTATTCTGTATTTGAATAAGTAAGAGTCAGTTCGTTGTAATACTTGATGGCCTCTACTCCCGCAGATAAATCGCGGTCGAAAGTTTCCGGAAGCTGACGGTAGAATGATTCTGAAATTCTGAAAATAACGTAACCTAGTTCTTCATATTTCGGGTGGAAGTCACGGAATAAAATATAGGCGGCCGCAGCTTCAGCATAGTTTTCCTGAGAGAAAAGAATATCTGCCTGCATAAGCTCGGCATGAGTTGCATAAAAACTGTATGGGTATTGAGATCGGATCAGGTTAAGTTTTTCAGTGGCCTGAATGTAACGGGATTTTCCGACAAGCTCTTTAGCTTCTTTGTATAAAACTTCTGCTTCAGTAGCTCCTTGCGGTCTTTTAGTCGCACAAGAAATTACAAGAAGAGACAAAATGATTAGAATGTATTTTCCAAATTTCAAATGAGAGCTCCGCGATAATTCTTACTTGGAAGAATCGTATCATTTGGAGCGCTCAGTGTAAATTTCATTGTAGATTTCTGTAATAATAAGTTTGATTGCGGCAACTACCGGAATAGATATTACCATTCCCGTTATTCCTGCATAGTGTGATCCGGCGATAACAGAAATCGCCACAATCATCGGGTGAAGATTGACGATTTTGGAAACCAGGAATGGGAAAACCAGGAAGGCATCGACTGCGTTTGCAACAGCGTAAAGAATCAACATCGCACCCATTTGTTGTGACGTTAATCCATATTCAAGCATGACTAAAACGACGGCAGGGATGACACCTAAAATTGGACCAACGTAAGGAACAATGTTGGTAAGTCCTGCAATAAATCCCAGAATAACAGCGTTACTTACTCCCATTATCATCAGGCCAATTGTAATGATCCCACCTACAATCATTGCTTCAACAAACTTCGCGAAAAAATAATTCCCTAGCTGACGGTTGAAGACGTGAATCACGTAATAAAATCTTTCGAAAATTGTATTTGGTGTAAAACTCAGAAGTGTTTTTTTGAATGTATCAGCATCTCTAATCAGGAAAAATGTAAAAAATGGAACCAGGAAAATCCATTCGAGTAGTGTCGCCAGATAATTTGGAAGTTTAACAACAAAAGCACTAGACCATGTCTCAAGCTGGCTTAAAGTTTCGAAAATATACCCGTCTGCGATTTCATGACCTGTTTTTGCTTTGATAAAATCTGTAACAAGACCGTACTGAGCGATTACATACTGCTCGATTTGCGGAAGTGAGTATTGAAAATCTTTTGCCTGAAGAGATAAAACCGGAATGACTTTAAAAAGCGGAAGACCGATTAAAATTGAGAGAACTAAAAAGACGATGACCGTTGCTTTCGTTTTACTGACGTGAAATCTCATCAACCAGTTTACGATTGGAGTAAGTGCGAGAGCTAAAATATAAGCGAGAGAAATCGGAATCGAGATTCTTGGCAGTGCCAGAATCAGCGAGCAAAATAATACCAATATTACAGCGAAGAATATTAGTTGAATTTTGACGATATTTTTTCGGCTGCTTAAAATCATTTAGTCTCTTCTTGTTTTTCCGCAATTTGCCTTTCGAGTTTACGAAGGCGTCTGCTTAACTTACTCGCCTCTTCCGTCAGATAATAAAGTCTGTCGGCAAGGGCCAGCGAAATAGACTGGATTAATTTGGCAGCGATAACCGGATATTTTTCAATTAGATGTTCAAGGTCAGGTTTGAAAATACCAATGAGTTCGCATGGACTTTTAGCAATGGCAGTTGCCGATCTAGGAGTACCATCCTGTAGAAGAGCCATTTCACCAAAGTAACTAAACTCATCGAGAATAAGAAATTTTTCTTCCCCGACTTCATGTCCGTAATCTGTTTTGCTTAATTCAACCAGGCCTGAAAATATAAAATAAAAGCCGATACCAATTTCGCCTTCGCGGAATATAACATCGCTTTCAGAAAATTTTCTTGAGTGCATGAACTTTGCAAGGATGCGGAGTTCGTTATCTGAAAAGTTTTTTAGAAGTTCTACGTTTCTTAAAAAGCGTGGAATTGAATCGCGGCGAACTTTACTTAAAGGATTGGCCATCCATAAATATTTCATCATCCCAAAGTCAATTTTCTTTGAAAGTGTATTTTCCTGTATGCCAGATTCTTTGACTTCTGTTTCGTACGATGAACTCATGGTAACTCCGGCAATCGCCTAATATAAACCTAATTGATCTTTGTTAATCCAGCCCGATAATGACATCGGAAACTCAACTTGAAACCATCCGTCTTTAAATTGTCCGATAACAATTTTGGAACCTGCGCGCACTTTTCCTTTTTCGTTGAAAATTTTTGAAGGCCCTTCGTAAAGCGGGATATCAGAAAGAGCAACAGCGTAGTTAATATTTTTTACATAGAAGTTTGAAAATAAAAACGGAGTTAACGATAGAAGCATTACAACTGCAATCACCCATTTTTTTTCAATTTTTTTTAATCTGATTAAAAGCATAAATATGACGACCATTAAAAGTGTCATCGAAAGGTAACCTGCTGCCGGAATTGAAGTCGCAGTACTCACAAGTTCATCGGGAAGACTTGTCGAAGTAGTTAAGTCATCAACCTGTAACTGAGATTTTACGAAAGTCAGATTATTCAGAGAAGCGCTGTTGATATAGCCTTCCTGAATTGCTTTTTCTAAATGAAATCTTGCAGTGGCCTGGTCTCCCATTTTCGAATAAACGGTTCCTAGATTGTAATGGAAAATACCTGAGTCAATCTGTTGCTTATTTTTAAGGAGATACTGTGCTGCACCTTTGTAATCTTTCTTTAAAAAGAGCTCATCAAAAGAACTTTCTTGAGAGGGAGATTTTGATTCAACTTTGGTTTCTGCCAATGGCTTTGTTATTGGGGTTGTGCTAATATTTTTCATAAATTAATTATCTCCCAGACCCTAGAGTTTGCAAGCGAGAAAAAAGTGTTCCCCCTGTGCAGCCCTAAAACAATCAAGGAAATGAGACTATGACAATTGGAGTTCAATCGGCCGATATTAACGAGCATTTTAATAAGCTTTTCACTGCCATTCTTTTAGAGCAACAGAAGTTCGATAAAGTTAGGCCAGCTGACGAAGGAAAAAAAGAAATACTTACGCAAAAACTAAAAGAGTACGAAGGATTAAAAGGACGTGGATTCTTTTTTCACTTCATGGCCTCTGGTCGCGGACACGGTCCTTTCGTTGAATTGATCGATGGTTCAGTTAAATACGATCTGATCAATTCTATCGGTGTAAATCTTCTCGGCCATTCACACCCGATTTACATTAAATCAAACCTGGAAGCTGCGACATCAGACACTATGATGTGCGGAAATTTACTATCATACCAGGAACCATATGAACTTTCACAAGTACTGCTTGATTCAGTAAAAAAATCACGCTTAAAACATTTTTGGTTTTCATGTTCAGGATCTTTTTCAAACGATACTGCCCTTAAAATTTTATGGCAGAAAAAAGCTCCGAATTACAGACTGATTGCTTTCCAAAAATCTTTCGCCGGAAGATCAATCGCTATGCAGGACGTGACTTACAACCAGGCCTACCGTGAAGGTATGCCGAAATCAATTCAAGTTGACCATGTTCCTCACTTTAATTCAAAAAATCCTTCAGAGGCAATTAAAGAAACTATCGAAGCTCTTGATAATTTAATTGCTACAAACGGCAATGTTTATTGCGGACTTACTATCGAATTGATTCAAGGTGAAGCCGGCTTTATTTTTGGAACAAAAGAATATTATAAAGCGATCTGTGAATGGTCGAAGAAAAATGGAATCTATGTGTGGATTGATGAAGTTCAGTCTTTCACACGAACTACTGAAATGTTTGCTTATCAAATGTTCGAACTGGATGAGTACGTTGATGTCGTAACGATTGGTAAAGTTCTACAGGCTGCAGGAACGTTCTACACTGAAGAGTTGAATCCAAAAGCAGGACTTATTGCCGGTACATTTAACGGATCAATTGCTTCACTAAACGCTGGTAAAGCGACAGTCAGATATCTTCGCGAAGGAAACTTTTACGGAGAAAAAGGAAGAATCAAAGAACTTGAAACAAAATTCAAGGCAAAATTCAAAACGCTTGCGGAAGGAAGCTGCAAAGGTAAAATTCCTTATTACGGCGGTATCGGTACAATGCTTTCATTTGAAGTTGGCGACGGCTCACTTGATTTAACAAATAAATTTATGAAGAAACTTTTTGATAACGGAATTATTACATTCTCTGCTGGTAAAGAGCCGACTCGTGTTCGTTTTTTACTTCCACTTCCGTTACTTGATTCTCATATCGACGAAATCTTCTCAATCGTTGAAAAAACAGTTCTCGAAATAGTTAATTAGGATGTTTTATGTATATTCTTAGATCTGCAAGCCTGAATGACCTTGATGATCTTTTCGATCTAAGTCACCTGATGCTTTTTATTAATCTTCCTCAAGATAAGGAGATTATTAAATCGAAAATCGAAAGCTCAATCAAAGCTTTCACAAAACCTTCTAAAAAACTTTGGGAAAACTATTACCTTTTTGTTTTAGAAGATACTAAGGCCCAAAGAATTATCGGTGCTTCAATGATTCATGCCCAGCACGGGACAGAACATGAGCCACACTATTTCTTTTCGGTCTCTCAGGAAAATAAATTTTCAAAATCCCTTAACACTGGTTTTATTCATGGAACTTTAAAGCTTGGTCTTGATACAAACGGCCCGACAGAAATTGGCGGTCTTATTCTTGATCCAGATTTTAGAAAAAGTGAAAAGAAACTTGGTAAGCAGCTATCATTTGTTCGTTTCCTATACATGGGAATGCATGCGAATCGTTTCAAAGATACGATTCACTCTGAACTTATGCCTCCGTTTGATAACGAAGGACATGCGCCTTTATGGGAAGCGATCGGAAGACGTTTTCTTAACCTCGAATACCACGAAGCAGATGTTCTCTCCCGAAGTAATAAAGAATTTATTCTGAGCCTGTTTCCTGCTGACACGATTTACATGACTCTTCTTCCAATCGAAGCGAGAAATGCAATCGGAAAAGTTGGTGATGAAACTGCGCCTGTAAAAAGAATGCTCGAAGGTATCGGCTTCAAGTATATGAACGAAGTTGACCCGTTTGATGGCGGGCCACACTATAGAGCAAAACTAAAAGACATAACTCCCGTAAAAGAATTATTTGAAGTTGAGGTACTTATCCGCGATTCAATTATTAAAAGTGACCAGGACTCAATCCTTGCAAGTCTTCCGGCGAAAGACGGCGGTTTTAAAGCTGCTCTGATCTCCGGAAATTTAAACAAGGGAAATCCTGCAAAATTTATTATCGACCCAGTAGAAGCAAAAGAGCTAGGACTGACAGAAGACTTTAAAACTTTCGCAACTTACGTATAGGTGTAAAATGACAAAATATAAAATTCTAGGAAATTACTATAACAATGCTTTTCATCTTCCAGCGACGACAGGTCCACTGGCAGTTGAAAATATTATCAAACGCGCATGTCCTGCTGATACTTCATTAGCACTATGGGAATGTCCGGTGGATTATCGCGACGTAGATCGTGTTGTTGAATCTGCTATTGCAGGATTCAAGATATGGAAAAAAACACCTCAAGAAGAACGCAACAGACTTCTTCGGGCTTATGCAGAAGAAATAAAAAAGAGACAGGAAGAAATTGCTCTTGCGATTGCATTTGAAACCGGTAAACCATTATGGGATTCAAGAACTGAAGCTGCTTCTGTCGTTGCAAAAGTTACTGTAACAATCGATGAGTCACTTCCACGAATTGCCAACAAACATATCGACGGAATTTTACCTAAAACTAACGGCCACATTATTTATAAGCCCCTTGGTGTTAGTTTAATTATCGGACCTTTCAATTTCCCATGCCATTTAGCTAACGGACAAATTTTAAGTTCACTGGTTGCAGGTAACTCGATTATCTTTAAGCCATCTGAAAAAACTTGTTATTCGGCTCAGCTTTTACTTGAATGTTTTCACTCAGCTGGTTTTCCATCGGGTGTAGTTAACTTAATCCAGGGTGACGGCGAAGTTGCACGTCGTTTACTTAAAGAAAAATCAATCAAGGCCATCTTCTTCACTGGTTCAAAAGAAGTCGGTAAGAAGATCATCGAAGTTACTCACCACGATTTATCTAAACTTGTTTCACTTGAACTTGGTGGAAAAAATACAACAATTCTTCACAGTGATGCCAACCTCGATCACGCTCAACAGGAACTTCTTAAATCTTGTTTCTTAAGTTCAGGGCAACGTTGTACTTCAACATCAATTATCGCCATTCACAGAAGCATTCAAGAGCAATTCATTTCAAAATTTCATGAGATGGCGAAAAAAATTATCATCGACCATCCGGTAGAGCATACACGCGAACCATTCATGGGTCCGCTTGTTGACCAGGCCTCTGTAGATTCATATTTATTATTCATGGGAATGGCAAAACGCGAAGGCATCCAGGAAATCATGCGTGGAAAACTTCTGGATAAACCTAAAAAAGGTTATTACGTCAGCCCATCAATTCACTTTGCTGAACGATGGAACAACGACAGCCTGTTCCTTCACAGTGAAATCTTTGGGCCAAACGTAACGTTTATTCCATACGACACAATTGAAGAAGCTATTCAGATTGCCAACGCAACTGAATACGGATTAGCTGCAGCAGTCTTCACTAAAGACCCGGCCATCTTCCAGAAATGTGTCGAAGAAATTGATTCGGGGTTAGTAAACTTCAACCGTTCAACAGTTGGGGCTTCAGCAAAATTACCGTTTGGCGGAGTAAAAAATTCCGGTAACTACCACCCGGCCGCTCTTACAACGATCGATTCATGCGTTTACCAAATGTCATGTCTTGAGGTTTTAAGCGACGAACCAGATGATATCAAATCAATCATCGGACTAGATCTTTAAAAGGTGCCACTAGACTTTTGGTAACCCCACCGCGTTACCAAAAGTCACATGATCTCAGGAAGGATATAAACTTTCATAATGATTGGTAGAAAAACACCCAGTCCAAAAATAACTGTCATCGACATTACATATAGAAATTTAGGTAATGAATCGAATTCATCATTTGAAGGTTCAGGAATAGGAAGTTTCTTTTCAAGATAGTAAGCGGCCACTGAATTCATTCCACCTAATACAGCAGAACTCAAACAAAACATCCATGATAAAATAAAAATATTAATATCGGGATAAACAGTTTTGAATACCGCGAATGCCAGAATAAAAAAAACAAAAAGAACTATTCCGACCTTCCGTCTCTTTCTGTAAATCACAATGAGTTCCTGATCTGTGTGCATAAATTACTCTTGAAGATCTTTTAGTTTGTATTTCAACTCAATCATTTTTTCATCAACGACTGCTCCGGGAATAGTCGCCAGGGCCTTAATGTACTCATCAGTTTTTTCTCGCAATGATCTTCTATGAATCTTTCCAAGCGTATAGGCTTCATCATAAATAACATCCTGATAATCATCAGAAGGAATTTGTCCGAGCAAAAGTCTTGCAGAAAACTGATCCGAAAACTTCATTGAGAAATATTTTTTATCAATTAAAACTGAATCAAGAGACTTATTAAGTCTGCCGTCGAATACAACATTTCGTATGAGTTCAAAGCGTTTTTCAAAAGGAATTGACTTTGTTTCCTGATTAAAGGTTTGATCGTAATCACAAGTGCTGCTTTCATTAATCTCCAACCACTGTATTTTATCTTGTGGGCGCATTCTTACTAATATCTGATAAGATTTTTTATCGATGTTTCCTGCATATAGATCAAAGAACTGAATTTTAGGAAATTTTTTCTTCAGGCCGGACTGAATAACATTTCTTCCTGTTATGTCTGGATGATGGTTTGTACTTTTAAGTTTTGTAAATTCAAAAGGAAAATCGCTTGAAACATTTTCTTCGAAAGCCTTTTGAGTTTCGGCCTCTGCTTCATCAAGTCCCTTTTCTACATAATAAGAATAAACATGCGGCTGATCCTGAAGACCACTTTTGTAAGCATCAAAATAATTGATCCATGTTATTTTTTTATCTGCCGTTTTAGCAGAAACCAGGTGCACTAATACATCGTGAACAAATGATCCCTCTGTAGCATCAGGAAATTCTCTCAATGAAAAAAATGGTCTGCCTTTATCATCTACGATATAACCAAAACTTTCCACATGAGGATTGCCGATGATTGTTCCTTTAAAATTTATTACTTTTTGAAATGGAGCGAAGATTGATGAGTCTTCCAGATTTTTATAAAGTATAGAAGCCGGAACTCTTTTTATTGCCGGAATAGAAACTACTTTTTCTTCAACAGCGGCCGGCGCACGAACAGAAGAAAAGAAATTCTCTTTTGTTCCTGGTTTTTTTACGTCATTGAATGAAAACTTAGTATAAAAAAAAGCAAGTGCGAACATAATGGGAAGATATGCCCATTTCATCAGTAGTGTTTCTTATTGATGAGAACTCCGCCTTCAGTTGAGCTCGCTGCTGTATGGTTCGTACTCTTTATGAGTTCGACGTCAACATTGGAATTCTTTTGATATAGATCGATGATTTCTTTTTGCTTTAACGATTTTTGTGAAGATTTCAATCGAGCTTTTTCAATGAGAATAAACGATGACATGTTTTCATCTGGTTTGTGCTCTATG
>JACMNL010000069.1 GCA_014378525.1 Bacteriovorax sp. | reverse complement strand
TCCAAAGGCTTTTTTAAATAAGCTCTGGCATTAACACGTTGCTGATTTTCTCTGATGTGACCGTCCGCGGACATGACGACAACTGGTAGATGAGCAATTAATGGATTGGCATCTTTTTCTGCACAAAATTGAAAGCCGTCTTTAATCGGCATCATCAGGTCGAGTAAAATAAGGTTGGGAAGAATTGTTGATTGAGATAATTTATCAAGGCCCACCTGGCCGTTTTCTGCGAAAAAAACTTCATAACCCTCACCTTCAAGTAACTCTATTAAAGTTTCTCGAATGTCCTGATCATCTTCAACTAATAAAATTCTTTTATTAATCATTAGTTTCATTCCTCCTGAAATCCGCCAGCTAAAATAACTTAGTGTGACAATAAAATATTAACTTAAAATTGAGAATAAATCACTATCTAAGGATAATCATTTCAGGATTTTTTTTAAATCTTAAGGTTGCTCTATAAAACAAAATCTTTACAAGGATTTGCGTAGTTTTTATCTCCATCTGCGAGCTTTTTCTTTGTGTTTTTATAGTACGCATCATAAGCAGTCTGGGCCCCACGGGCAATACTAGACGCTATTGTTTTACTCGTTTTAGTATTGGTCTTTAATTCATCTAGAATATTTTGATACTGGGCATACTCAGGATGCTCGCGAAGAATTTTTTCTTTAGCAAGGGCTGCGGCCGCGTAAAAGTCGCGGTCATAAGTGAGGTCTTTTCTTTTTTCTTCTGTGAGTGTTGTATCTTCCAGGTCTTTATTTTTATCGGCCATATAACTTGCCCAGTTACCATCCAGCAATTCTTTATGTGTATAAGGGCTCATTGTATCTGTACCAATTTTCATCGGCTCTTTAGTTTCAAGCATGGGTCTTCGAACGGAGGACAGTCTTTTTAAATAGTCTTCCTGAACTTCATGATAACTTTTTAATTGTTTTTTTAACTCCGACAAATCGATAGTTTTTTCCATCGTAATTTTTTTGCTGAATAATGCTTTTTTCTCAATTGAAGTCATATCCTCAATTAGTGTAATAAGTTTATCTAGTTTTATATATTCGTTCTGTCTCATGCACATTTCTGTTTCATAAGCAGGGGCCCGTGCCTTTAAATAAATATCAATTTTATCCAGTGCCATACCACGATACTCATCGTGGTAATACATATACGGTGTCAGCATCGGATACAATTCAGCTTGTACGAGCTTTCCTTCAGGAGTAGAAATTTCAGGAAAACCATCTCCGTTTAACTGAGCTCTTGTTTCCAGAAAGGCATCTTCAAGGTTTTTTCCTTTCACCATATTATTGGCAAATGTTTCAGCGAAACTCGAGTATCCATAATGTTTCGGGCCTGAAGCAGTGATGACACAAGTCTTGCTATTTGAAAGTGGAATTGAGTTTCCCGAATGGCAAGTTCCATCGATAATCGCAAGTTTTACTTTTGCTTTTTCTGCGGCAGCAGTTAACTGCGCCAGAGTATCCAGACTAATCATTCCGTCATGACTTCCGGAGTTCATACTTTGCATGGCCGATGCTGAAGCTGAAATCGAATGTGTATCACCTTTCGATTCACCACCATGATCGTTAATGAAGATCATGATTTTATCTCCTTCCTTAATTTCGGGAGGATTGGCCGTTATTTTTCTCAGGTACTCTTTAATCATTTTATCATAACTGTCCTGATTGAATCCGTTTTCAATCGTGGCATCCTTGTATTTGTCAGCGACCAGTGCTTCAGTCTCTCTATGCCCGCCGTTAAAATTTACAGTTGTCTTATAATTATTTTTATTGGCCTGATAAAATGCTGAGAGGTTGGTGATCCCTGTATCAAACTGGGTATTAACAGCGTCAACAGGCTCACCGCCTCCGCCGATAATTGTGAGAAAATTATTTTCAGCTGAAAAAAGAGTGAAGCTTGATAGCATCAATACCATGATCAATGTAATTTTCATTTGCACTTCTCCTTCTTGATTAAAACGAATCCGCCGACTCCTTTCATATTAGCAGGATCGGGAACTGCATAATCTACACTTTCCACATTTGTAAGAACTCCCTGATACTCAGGAGCAAGTTTTAAAATAGTGGCCTTAACTTTTATAGAATGACCGCTGTAGGAAATAAGTTTTCTTTCCTGCCCGTCCGTAAGGTGAAATTTATACTCAGACATTGATCCAGGATTTACAATCAGATCCCAGACTTTAAGCTTATTGTTTTTTTTGAGCTCTCCGTAAATATCATACTTACCGCACTCGCTGACCAAGGTAGCGCTGTATACATTCAGGGAAATTAAGCAGAGAAATAAATATTTCATATTAATGCTGACTATGAAGTTCTAACAACTCCTGAATAACTTTTGAATCTTTCACCACAAAAGCTTCAAATGTTTTTGTCTCGTTACTTGCTACCCATGGGAAAAAAGGGGCTGATTTAGAAACACCGATGTAGACATCAACGTGATTTGTTTTAATCGCTCCGCCTTTATCTGCAGCGAAGAAATATCCGTCGTGAATAATTGTTCTTCCGTTTGGCAGAACAATTTTTGCACCACGAGCTTTAGGAACATAAACAGCTGTTCCAGGTTTTATAAACTCGCCATCTGTCGCCAGAGTTCTGTACGGAGCTAAAATATAATCATCAAGTCCGTCGCCATAAACACCATTTGCTTCACGGTATTTTGTTTTTCCGATTTTTGGATATTTTGCGTAGATCGGAGAGCAGTCTACAAAGTGATCATCTGTTGTATTGTGATAGTTAAAAGTTTTAGCATCACCATTTTTGAAATTAATTTTTACTGATCCTTCCATCGCAGTATCACACCAGTGTTTCAGCGTAACCCGCGGTCCTAGTTCCTGCCCTTTAATATCACGAAGTGGGATATTACCCGAGTCTTCTGCTATTTCCGGAAGATAATAATAAGTCGCCCACAATTTTAAAGATGGCCCCAGATCACTCTTAGCTGGTTCTGCGATTTCGAAACGATCATGGTCCAGTGGATCAGTTGCATATGAACTGCATGAACATAGAGTTAGAACGAAAACTAATAAAGTCATCTTTAACATGAGAGTCTCCCAATTGAAGTCTTATCGTTAAGGATATCTCATTCGTGAATAATTTCAGTTGAGCGTTAGAAAGCGGAAAAAAGGTACCATTGCGAATGGAACGCGCTACAATTAATCATGAAAAAATTTCTACTTTATATAGTTTCAATCTCAATCTACATAATTACCCGACTACTTCACATGTCTTATCGCTACCGCTTTAACAACAATGTCGTACTTCAGAATTTAAAAAAAAATAAACAGAATTATATCTTCGCGATCTGGCACCAGAATCTATTCTCAGGCATTCTCGCGCAGACAGGCCTTCAGCATATCGTGATCGTTTCAAAATCAAATGATGCCGAACCTGTGGCCTATACGTGCGAACATCTCGGACATCTGGTAGTTCGCGGAAGTTCTAAACGCGGCAACGTTGAAAAAAATGGTAAAGAAGCAAAAGAAGAAATGATTGAATGTTTAAGGGAAGGTCACCCGGGTGCAGTGACAGTTGATGGGCCAAAGGGACCAGTCTTCAAAGTAAAGCCGGGGATCATAGATATGGCAAAAAAATCACAGGCACTGCTCGTCCCCTATGTTGTTTGCCCGAAAAGTTTCTGGCAGTTTAAAAGCTGGGACAGCTTCAGGCTTCCAAAACCTTTTTCTAAAATCTTAGTTTCATATGGTGAACCAATTGCAGTGAGTGCTGAAAATAATTCTTATGAAGCAGACCAGAATAAACTTGAAGTGGCGATGAATAAACTGACTATGGAGACTTTAAAAAATCTCACCAGTTGGGAAAAGTATTCTTCTCACAACTGGTGGCGATTAATATAACTATTTCTTCGATTGCTCAGCTAAAAAATCTTTCATCGCAACCCATGAACGTCTGTCAGCATCAGCATTGTAAGCTGCACCTTTAGTGATATCTTCTCCCGCTGCTTTTTCAGTGAAGCTATGAACTGCACCAGAGTATTGAATAAACTGGTAATTAACTTTCGCTTCATTCACACCTTTAACAAATCCTTCAACATCTGCTTTCGAAACGTACGGGTCAAGAGCTCCATGCATAATCAGCATAGATCCTTTGATATTTTTATCGTCTGCTGATGGAGTTAATCCACCATGGAAAGTGATAACACCTTTTAAATCAGTTCCGGATCTGGCCGCTTCAATCGCAGTTGTTCCACCGAAGCAGTAACCGGCAACGAAGATCTTAGATGTATCAACACCTTTTTGTTTTTTTAATGTATCGATGGCAAGGTTTGCTCGTGCACGTAATGTAGGAAGATCAGCTTTATATTTCCCAGCTAACTCACCTGCTTCTTTTGCATCTTTCGGACGAATGCCTTTTCCATAAATATCACCTGCAAAAACAACGTAACCAAGTTTTGCCATCTCAATTACTTTTGATTCTGTTTCGGCCGTGATCCCCATCCAGTTATGCACAACCATGATTCCCGGTTTTTTTCCCTGGTTCATTGTATCGTAAGCTAAAAAACCTTCGTAAGTCTGGTCACCTGATTTGTATTCCACTTTCTCAGTTTTTACTTTTGCGAATGCAGAACTTGTAATAAGTAATGATAGTAATAATGTTTTAAACATATGGACTCCTTTATAAACAAAAGTGTAATAGATTTTTTTTGAGAGGCAAATAGACAAGGCCTCACCAAACGATGAAGCCTCGCATTTTTTTTATGAATTGAGTGAACGTTTATCACTTGCTGCAAGGCAAGCTTCTTTCATTGATTCAGAGTATGTTGGATGTGCATGGCTTATACGTCCGATATCTTCTGCTGCTGCTTTAAATTCCATAGCAACAACGGCTTCAGAAATCAGGTCTGCACAACGAGGTCCTATCATGTGAACGCCTAAAATCTCATCAGTCTTTTTATCTGCTAAAACTTTAACAAAGCCGTCAGATTCATTCGATGCACGAGCGCGTCCCGAAGCTTTAGTCGCAAAACTTCCCGACTTATACTCGCGTCCTTCGGCCTTTAACTGCTCTTCCGTTTTTCCAACTGAAGCCACTTCCGGCCATGTATAAACTACACCTGGAATTAAGTTGTAATCGATGTGTGGTTTTTGTCCCGTCATGTATTCAGCAACCAGAACACCTTCTTCTTCAGCTTTGTGAGCAAGCATTGCTCCTTTAATAACATCACCGATAGCATAGATGTGCGGAACGTTTGTCTGCAGATGTGCGTTCGTATCAACACGCCCTCGATCGTCCAGTTTTACGCCAGCTTTATCTAAACCTAATGAATCGGTATATGGTTTTCTTCCTACTGCCACTAAACAGTAATCTCCAGAAACTTCAACTTCTGCTTTTGTATTTTTATCAGTCGCTTTAACAGTAACTTTTTTCCCATCAGATTTAACGCTGGTTACACCATGGCCTAAAAGGAATTCAATCCCGTCGCGCTTAAGTGTTCTCATTAAACCTTTTCCAAGTTCAAGGTCCATCGTCGAAATGATTGAGTCTGCAAATTCAATGACAGTCACTTCACTTCCCAGTCTTCTGAAGACTGAAGAAAGTTCCAGACCGATAACACCACCACCGATGACAACCAGTTTTTTCGGAAGTTCTTTTAAAACGAGTGCCTCAGTTGAAGAGATAACTCTTTCTTTATCGATAACAACACCCGGAAGTGTCGAAGGTTTAGATCCGGTAGCGATTACAATTTTAGCACCTTTAATTTCTACAGTTTCGCTTGAACCTTTCACTGAAACAGTATTGGCATCTTTGAAAGATCCGTGTCCGTAAAAAACTTCAATTTTATTTTTCTTCATTAAAAAAGCAACACCACCAGTAACGTCAGAGACTACTTTTTTAACTCTTGAACTCATGATTCCGAAGTCCAGCTTAACTTCGCCTGCTCCGATTCCGTGATCTTTAAATGAATGCATTAACTCATGGTATTTTTCAGAAGAATCCAGCCATGCTTTCGAAGGAATGCATCCCACATTTAAACATGTACCGCCGAGAGTTTTATATTTTTCAACAATCGCAACTTTCATCCCAAGCTGTGCGCATCTGATTGCACAAATGTATCCGCCGGGACCTGAACCAATAACAATAACGTCAAACTCTTTCACTTTAACTCCTATAATAGATCTCTAATGATTTTTTGCTTTCGCCTGGATAAAAGAAAAGAAGAACACGGCATTCGGGTCATTTGCGACCGTCGCCATTTCTTTTTTCATTCCATCTACTATTTCCTGTGTGACATATTTTGCAGTCACTAACTGATCGCTGGCCGAGAGTAACAACTCACTCCAGAACTCGATCATCTCTTTTCTTTTTTGCGGGTGACGGTTATCTAAGAACCAGGTCTTCACTTCTGTTTCAATATTACGAAATCCAATTTGCATCAAAAGATTCCCGAGTTTCGCTCCCATAAAAGGATCCCCTTTCTGGTCGTATTGATAGTCGTTGAAGGCCATCCAGTATTTCAAAACATTCGGAGAATAAGGATCGAGGAAAAAAGATGAGTTCAAAACTTCAGTGACGTATAAAACAGCACCGGGTTGAAGCACTCTTCTGATTTCTGACAACACTCTTCTTGGATCAGGAACGTGCTCTAATACAAAACATAAAAAAGCGCCGTCAAAATTTTCACCGGTAAACGTTAAGTTTTCCGCATTCATCTGGTGAAGGTCGTATCTTTTATTGGCGTATGAAAGTTTTCCAAGGGATTCTTTTGCAGCTGCCAGTTGTTTTTCACTTAAATCGATTCCCGTTAAATGAATATCAGGAAAACGACGCAGAAGAATTTCAGACTGGGCACCAACACCACAACCAACTTCTAAAATTTTTTTATTCGCTGAGAAGTTTACGTTCTGATATATCGTATGTTCTGCAAAGCGGGCCTGACGCCTTAAACGCTCCTGCTCTACCGGTGAAAAACCATGAAGGTAAGGAAAGTCTTTTTTGTCAGTTGATTTATCATTCATATTATTCTCCAATAAAAAGCCCGGTTTCCCAGGCTTAGTATTAATTAGACATCAAGAAGTAATCTAGAAGGATCTTCCAGAAGCTCTTTTACCTGCTTAAGGAAACTCACCGACTCACGTCCATCGATAATTCTATGGTCGTAAGAAAGTGCCAGGTACATCATAGGACGAATCACAACCTGACCGTTAAGGGCCACTGGTCTCTCGATTATATTATGCATACCTAAAATCGCTGACTGCGGAAGATTTAAAATCGGAGTTGAAAGCATTGAACCGAACACACCACCGTTAGTGATTGAGAATGTCCCGCCTTGCATTTCTTCGATTGTAATTTTTCCGTCGCGAGCTTTTGTAGCTAGAGCTAAAATTTCTTTTTCAATTTGAGCTAAGCTCATGCTCTCAGCGTTTCTTACCACTGGAACAACAAGTCCTTTCGGAGTTGAAACTGCGATTCCGATGTCCGCGTAGTCATGGTAAATAATTTCATCACCATTGATTTGCGCATTTACAGCAGGCCAGTCTTTAAGAGCAACAGTAACTGCTTTTGTAAACAGTGACATGAATCCTAAACCTACACCGTGTTTTTTCGTGAAAGCATCTTTGTATTTTTTACGAAGATTCATCAGCTCGAACATATCAACTTCGTTGAAAGTTGTGAGCATCGCTGTTGTATTTTTTGCTTCAACAAGTTTTGTTGCAATTGTTTTACGAAGACGGGTCATTTTTTCAGGACGAGTCGCACGTGCACCTGGAACAACCGGAGGGGAACTTGTTACAGGTGCCGCCGTTTTAGTGCTTACAGCAGAGTTGCGATTCGCCGCTACCGCGTCTTCTTTCGTAATTCTTCCGTCTTTGCCAGATCCACTTACAGCAGAAGCATCGATTCCTTTTTCATCAAGGATCTTCTTCGCTGTCGGACTTGGAAAGTTAACTTCTTTTGTTGAAGATGGAGCTGCTGCTGCTGCTTTTTCTTCAGTTTTTGGTGCCGCTGCTCCGCCGACCGGTTTTGCCGCCGCCGTATCAAGCTCACCAATCTTCGCGCCGATTTTTAATTCACTTCCGGCCTCTGCCATAATTTTTAATACACCGGCGCTTGGTGCAGGTAATTCCATTGAAGCTTTATCAGATTCAATTTCACAAACTGCTTCGCCTTCATTGACGTAGTCGCCGTTCTTTTTTAACCATGAAGATAATGTTACTTCCGTAACTGATTCTCCGATGACCGGGATTTTTAATTCAACACTCATGACTTATCCTTCTTTTGAAAATGCTTTTGTTACGATTTCTGCTTGTTCTTTTTTGTGTACGTTTGAAAATCCTGTCGCAGGTGATGCTGAAGATTTTCTGCTGATCAGTTTAAAGTTTCTGAAGACATCAAAGCGAAGAAGGAACGTCCAGTACCCCTGATTTTTAGGCTCTTCCTGAACCCATACAGTCTCTGCACCTTTATATTTTTCTAAAATTTTATTGAGTTGAATTGAAGGTAACGGATGAAGCTGCTCCATTCTCACGATGGCAATATCGTCGCGTTTATCAGCGATCTTCTTGTCGTATAGTTCGTAATAAATTTTCCCTGTACATAAAATCAGGCGAGAAACTTTTTTACCAGTATTTGGATCGTCGATGATCTCCTGAAATTTTCCATTGATCAAATCTTCTCTTGTTGAAGAAGCACGTGGATCTCTTAAAAGAGATTTTGGTGTCATGACCATTGCTGGTTTTCTGAAGTTCCATTTAATCTGTCTGCGTAGTAGGTGAAACATGTTCGCAGGAGTTGTACAGTTCGCAATGATCACATTGTTATCAGCGGCCATCTGTAAATATCTTTCAGGTCTAGCACTCGAGTGCTCTGGCCCTGCTCCTTCGTGTCCATGAGGAAGTAACATAACCAGACCATTCATACGCTGCCATTTTACTTCAGCTGATGTGATGTACTGATCAATCATGATCTGTGCTCCGTTTGAGAAATCCCCAAACTGTGCTTCCCAGATCGTTAATGTTTTTGGAGTTCCCCAGGCATATCCATATTCAAATCCAAGAACTGCGTACTCAGATAAAAGTGAGTTGTATAAACTAATGCGTCCCTGGTTCGGTGAGATGTGCTCTAGCCCGCAATAAGACTCATTCGTTCTTTCATCAAACATTTTTGCCTGACGGTGAGAAAAAGTTCCGCGAACAACATCCTGTCCTGTGAAACGAAGTGGATTACCTTCATCAGCAAGAGATCCATAAGCTAGAAGTTCACCAAGGGCCCAGTCAAGTTTGTCACTTTCATAAGCGGCCTGTCTGTCTTCAATAACCTTCTGTGCTTTTTTCATTAACTCCATTCCTTTCGGAACAGTGTTGATGGCCTTTGCCACTCTATCTAAAACTTCTCTTTTTACACCTGTAGCTGGAGACTCATCAAAAGATTCAGCGTTGGAGAATTCCATCCCCTCCCAGTCTTTGTGCGGTCCTTTTCCTTTTGCGGCAACATTTTTTTCACGAACGTTGTTGAATCTGTCTGAAAGAAGCAGTTTATACTTCTCCATCATTTCTGTCGCAAGAGTTGCTTCAATTTTTCCGGAAGCCAATAATTTTTCTAAGTATAACTCGCGCGGATTTTTATGTTTTGTAATCAAGCCGTAAAGATGTGGTTGAGTATAACGAGGTTCATCCCCTTCGTTGTGTCCGTACTTTCTGTAACAAACCATATCGATGAAAATATCTTCTTTAAATTTTTGTCTGAACTCGACTGCCAGTTCAACTGCGTACACAACGGCTTCCGGATCATCTCCATTAACCTGAATAATCGGAGCTTCAATTGCTTTTGCCACTGAAACACAATACTGAGATGAGCGGGCGTCTTCAATATCTGTCGTGAATCCAATCTGGTTGTTGATAACAAAATGAATTGAGCCACCAACAGCGTAAGCTGGAAGTTTACTCATTTGAACTGTTTCATAAACTACACCCTGACCTGCCACTGCAGCATCTCCATGGATAATAATTGGAATGACTTTTGATTGATCATTATCGTAGTGAGTGTCTTCAAGAGCACGACAGTATCCGATCGCAACCGGTGCTACTGTTTCTAAGTGAGACGGGTTTGGTAAAAGTTTTACGAAAACTTCTTTGTTTCCTGTTGTTGTCAAAGTTGAAGTGAACCCCATGTGGTATTTCACGTCTCCCGTGTGACCTGAAAGCTCTTCTTGCGATCCACCTTCAAATTCAGTGAAGATGTATTCGTAAGTTTTCCCGACAGTGTTGGCAAGAATATTTAAACGGCCTCTGTGGGCCATACCGATAACAAATTCTTTTGCTCCAAGCTCTGCACCTTTGTTGATGATCGCATCGAGTGCCGGAATTGTGGTCTCCCCACCTTCAAGTGAAAATCTTTTTTGCCCAACGTATTTTGTCTGAAGAAAATTTTCAAAAACGTTCGCTTCATTTAATTTTTGCAGAATTCTTTGTTTCTTCTCAATAGGCATTTCAATTTTTTTCGCCGTTGATTCAATACGCTCTCTCATGAAACGTCTAACGTCAGTGTTGTTAGAGTGCATGTACTGGAATCCGATTTTTTCACAATAAATTTCTTTCATGTGATCTAAAATCTGATCAAGCGTAGCAGGGCCTAATCCAACAAACTCTCCCACTTGAAATACTGTTTTTCTATCAGCATCTGAAAGACCATATTCTTCCAGTGAGATTCTCGCTTGTCTGTCTCTGCGCGGGCGCACAGGGTTTGTATCAGCAAGTAAATGTCCGCGTGTTCTGAATGACTGAACTAATCTGAAGACATTAAATTCTGCACGAAGTTTTGCATCACTTATTCCTTCACCTGTAGAACCTGAAGTTCCAAATGTGGCACCTGAAGAAAACTCAAAGCCCTGAAAAAATCTTTGCCATGATTCATCGACAGATTCCGGATTTGATCTGTATGTATCGTAGAGTGAATCAATGAACGTGATGTCTGAAGAAGAGAGATGAGAAAAATCGAAAATTTTAGACATATACAACCTGTAAGAATTGACAACACCGAAGAGTGTTTTACTCAGTTAAAATTTGGTACCTTTAATATAGCTCTAAGATACCAAAATTTTAAGCTTTATTTCTCACAAGGAAGAAAAGTTCTAGATGATATTTAGGCCCTATTGGTGGCAGCACTTCTTTGCTTTTTTTCCAGAACCACACGAGCATGGATCGTTTCTGCCGATCTTTGGTTCGCTTCTTCTCACAGTGTTATTTCTCATAACACCATCGACGAAAAACCACTCGCCGTTTTCTTTTTCAAAAGTACTTAGTTCATGGTGAGTTTGCTCAGCACCATTAAAGATAAACTTACACTTAAACTCAACTTTACCAGTAGTATCCTTTTCAGTACCCTTATCTGTTTCGCGAATCTCTAAACCAAGCCATTCTGAATTATTGGCCCATGATTTCACAGAATCCATATCGAGTTCTGAGCGAGTTGAAGAATGGTGAGATTTTTCTACGTGATCCAATGCGCCTACTGCGAATGCTGTATAGCGAGATCTCATAAGAGATTCAGCAGTAGGTGCTTTTTTAGTACCCTTGATGATTGGTTCGCAACAGTCGCTATAGTTTTTTCCTGTACCGCATGGACATTCTTTCATAATAATTCTCCCTAAAATCTAAATAATAAATCTGTAAAATTGGTTGTTTCGTCAGTGAAGTGAACTTTACTTTCCAGTAGCCTGCTCGACACAAAAGTAAAATGTGGTCTGATCATCTTAAGATATTTTTCGCGCGTTCTATGAATCGCGTACTCATCCTTAAATTCCAGGTCTTCAACTTGTCTAATGAGTTCTAGATTAGTGGGAACTGAAAAATAAAGATAGCGAATTCTTTTTGCCATAATCGGCAAAACAAATTCAATTTCCTCGTCTGATAAATATTGAAAAACTGATGTGCAAAGTCCGAGGTCAAAAGTTTTATCGCGTTTGTTTTCTTTTTTTGCCCATGTAACCAGATCAATATTCTCCAGTGATAATTTAGTTGATTCAATTGATGTTAGTTTTTTCTTCGACATTAATTCGAACGGATGGAGTGAAGGTTCAATCCCGAGTGCGCGGTAAGGTTGAAAAACTTTTAAAACTTCTTTGAACAAAATTCCCAGGCCAAAACCTAAGTCAACAACGCTGCTCACATCGATGTATTCAAGCCCTAAGATCGCTTTCATATAAACCGCATGCTCTTTGGCATTGACGATATTATCCATCTCATCGGCGTCTTTATAATTGACGTCCCAATACTCTTTATCAAAACCTGAGTTGCCTAATTTTTCTTTTTCTTTTTTCATTATTGTAATTTTGTTACTGCCGTATAAACCGCAACGAAGACCGACGCAAAAGCGATCCATGCAAAAAGAATTTTAGTATTTTTTTGCTGTGACCTGAAAAGAATCACTAGCGATACATTGAGAATTATCCACATCACAATTTTTATATAAACCCATGTCGGAAATCCTTCACCGTGCTTGAATCCAAGCCTTGCAAGAAGTCCCATACCGCCGACGAGAATGAGAAAACTAAGAATTCCGATCACCGCTTTAAAAGATGTTCTTGGCATCCATCTGCCTTCAGCAATCACTGCTCCAGTTGCTGAAAGTGTCATCATAATCATAAAAATGTGCAGAATTTTATAAGTTTCATAACTGATCATGAAAGCTCCCGAGGGTTTAGAATAACTTGAGTATAACGCTACTATATCTTTTGCCTTTGAGATTATCAAATTCTTCATTAGAATAGATTCATGCAACATTGGACATCACGCACATACAGAAAAGACGACAAAATATTTCGAGGCGCATTTAACTATTACCGCAACGAAAACATTTACGCTGAAGAGACCTTTGAGGTTTTTCGCGATAAAAAAGACCAGAGTTATCACTACGTTTCAGAAGCAGTTGTGCGTGTCACGACTGGTGAGATCCTGAACATTCACGTTGAATACATTGTAAACAAAGACTATATACCGACATACGTTTTAATTGAAAAACTTATGGGAAAGGAAGTCACAAAAGAGACTTACGAATATAACCAGAAAAGAAATCACCTGGCCTACAAGTTCACCAGCTCCAAAAATGAAGATTTCACAGCAGAAATCGCCACAGCTCCCAAATATCACATCTCCACTCCGACTGCTGCAAGCTCGATGTTATTCATGAGATCAAAAAAGTTTGGTGCCTCCGGGAAAAACTCTTTTAACATTCTGGTCGGAAATAATCAGTGGGAATACAAAGAGACTCCAGCTTTCAAAAATATTATTTTAGAACGTGCCAGTCTTACGACTGAGAAAATGAACATTGACGGACAGAATGTGCAGGCCACGCAATACCGTTTGTATGACGAAGGGACGGATTTTAAGAACGTGAAAGACCCCCAACACGTAAAAATTTTTCTTTCTCAACACGGCGGGATTCCCTATATGGTGCGCACTGATGACGGAACTAAGATTCAGATAAAGTATCTGAACGATCTGACTGAGAAAGAATAAATTCCTCAATCTGTTTGCAGGCTTCAGCTATCGGCGCTCTCTCCAGCGAGTATGGCTCCATCAGCTTCACTAACTTCTCCATCGTCTTCCCTTTCCAGCCCTTCACGCGATTGTCGACGATGATGACTCCGCCATAATCTTTTTCCGTTCGTAAAAGCCTTCCCAGTTTCTGGTGAAGTGATCTGGTTCTGTGCGCGAGATAATAATCGGTGAATTCATTTCCTAGATTCGCTTCGAAAAAATCCCTTCTTTCATTGATAACAAGATCCATTCTTAAATCAGGAACTTTATCGACAAAAATAAACTGAAGTGCATCTCCGGGAATATCAATCCCCTCTCCAAAAGACTCCATCCCCAGTAGAATTCCGGATCCCGAGCGCTTGAAATCTTCAACAACACTCGTCCCCATTCCCTGAATAAATAATGGAATCTGCCCTTCAAATTCTTTCAATAAAATCTCACGGGCAATTTCAAAACGCGACTTTGCAGAAAAAAGCAAAAGTGTCCTGCCACCCAGTGCCTGAATCAGCGGCTTGATATGTTTTAAATTCTGTTCGACGAAATTTGCCTGATAAAGCGAAGGCCCGTCATCACATAAAAATACTTTTGTGTTTTTCTTATAGTCAAATGTGAAAGGCAGGTATGTTCCCGTTTTAAATCTTTTCTCAGGTTCGAGATAGGCATATCCTGTCGCCCACTCAATTCCTTTTGCTCCAGTATCCCCGGTTCCATTGGCAAGTGTGGCACTCGTGAAAATAACTGAAGCAGAAGTTTTGAGTAACTGCTCATTCACAATGCGACCAACATCAACTGGCGAAGATGAAAGCAGATACCCGTCGGCATCTAAATATTTCAAAGAGCGGCAGTAGTTCGGTGCCTCTTTCAGTAAATTATCCAGTGTTAAAACATAATCCGACAATGTCGAAAAAAATGTTTCAAATCTGGTAAAAGCAATAATCTCATTTTCACTTTTTAGATTCTTAACATCCCATCTTCCGCTGTAAGGAAGAAAATGCGACATATATGTCTGAAGAATAAAATGCACACTCTCCAGCGAATTTAAGATCGCCTGGGCACTCTGCTCCTTGTGTGTTTCACGATTCAGCATCGGAAGTTCATTCCAGAACAGCTCTGTGTATTTTGGCATTCGCTTAAAATACATCGCAATTTTTTCCGACAACGGAGTCAGGTGATCAAACAGCATCTGGTGTGCTTTGATCGTTTCATCACGAAGATGTTTAATCACATCACTCGAGTCTCCGGGTTCTGTTTCGTTCTGTGCCAGTAAATAAAACAAAGACCCCACACCTTGCATATGTGACATTGCCGTTACAAAAGCTTCAAAACCTTTCTGATCGATTTCCAGTGAAAACGCTTTCGTTGCTTCATCTTCAATTTTATGTGCCTCGTCTACAACGATATGAAGTGGTCTGGGCATCCCTTTCGGCCATGAGAACATGAGGGAATGGTTCCCTATGATAATATCTGCTTCACGTGCTTCACGAAGCCCGCCGATATAAGAGCAGTTATTTTTAAACGGACAATTATTTCCCGAACACGACCTGAAATCAACGGCGATTTCTTTTTCACGTTTCATCATCTCTTCATTTTTTCTTTTCAATACATAGGGCAAGTCGTCGCGGATAAGTTTATCGCTGACTTTCATTCTTGAGTTATGAAAAAAGATCGATTCAAAATAAAGTGAAGTGAAGGCCTTATCAAAATCCGCTGCATAACCTAACAAACTATTTTCAGCTTCTTCCTGACGAAACAACGCTTCACACAGATGGTTATTGGAACCTACAAGAAGTTTAATCTTTAACTCATCTTCATTGAGTCCTAAAAACTCACGAACCTGAGGTACGTCCTTATCAAAGGCCTGATGCTGGAGAGTTTTTGTCCCTGTTGCAATGAGCACCGGTTTCTTTTCTTCCAGTGAAAAAAGCACTGAAGGAATAAGATACCCGAACGTCTTCCCGGTTCCGGTAGGGGCCTGAATCAGACTGTGAATATTATTTTTAAGCGACTGACCTGCTTTAACGGCAAGGTCGATCTGCGCCTGACGTTTTTTATAAAGCGGAAACATCGTCTTGATTTTTTCTTCATCATTGAAAATGTTTTTGATATTTGCTCCCGAAAATTCAAGTGCAAAATTCTTTCGTGAAATTTGAGTTTTGGTAATTTCGGGAAATCTTTTCGGCCAGAGTTTCGCTTTGGCAATTTCAACATGCGCATCCAGATTAAAATCCACCTGCATCGCAATCTCGTACAGATCTTCGTCAGGTAAATGTAAAAATTGCATCAGCCACATTTCATCATTGATGATTTTTTTCTCGAGCAGCTGAAGTTTCATAAACTGATAAAGTGCTTTATCTTTTCGAGTCAGCATCGTCGCGACTAAAACAACTTTTAAAAGATCCAGTGAATCTTCATAACCTCTGTGAGTTTCAGTTTCAGCGATCTCCCAGTCCTGGATAAAATGCTCCAGCTTCAGCGATGAAAATTCCGGAAACAAAAGCCCCAGAAACAACATCGTATCGCAGTACTCTTCGCGGGTAGATCCATCATCAACTTTATCAAATGATCTTTTTAGAAATCCTTCTTCAAAACCAGCATTGTGAGCGATCAGTTTTACACCGAACAACTCCTGAAGTTCACCTTCCACTTCTCTCCATGTGGGAGCTTTATTCACCATGTTCTGGGTGATGCCCGTGAGTTTAATAATGAAAGAAGAAAGTTCACCCGGATACTGAACCAGACTCGAGTATTTTTGAACGAGTTTTGTTCCTTCAAACAAAATAAACCCTAGATCGATTACCTGATCGTAACTTGGATCCGCCCCTGAAGTTTCGACGTCAATGACTGCCCATTTGCCTAATCTATGATCCATTAATTTCCTGTAATATGTGAGGTAAGAACAAAGGATTTTAATACGTTTAAAACAGTATGAAAAAGCAATTCATTTGCGCGCGATGTAAACATTGTAGAATTGCTGTAAATCAATTATTGTGACGTCATATTTTATATAGGGACATCTATGACTTCTGCACTCGTCTTTCAGATCCAGTCGATAATTATTTACTCAATGATGGTCTACGGGATTACTAAGAGAAAAAATAGAAAAATCCACGTGCCTACAATGTATGCTGTTATTATCTGGGATGTTATTCTTATCCTACAAATTGAGTTGGGCAGAAATGCCATTGCCAAAGCTTCAAAAGCAGTGACGAATCCAATGATCTTAAACATTCACGTAAGCTTCGCAGTGCTTTCTGTGGTATTCTATGTCCTGCTACTTTTCACTGGAAGAAAACTTTTAAAAGGCGACCGCTCAGTCAGACCACGCCACAAACTTTTCGGCTGGACTGCACTGACTTTAAGAACATTAACTTTAATCACCAGCTTTTTTGCGGTGACAGTTCACTAGGGATTTATGGCATTTGAAAATGTAAAAAGTATTATTAAAGCAGGCCTAACTGATGCTCACGTTGAAGTTCTCGACATGACCGGCACTGCTGACCATTTAGATATCATGATTGTCAGCGACGCTTTCACAGGCAAAATGCTGATTCAACAACACCAGATGGTGATGGATCTTTTAAAAGAAAGTTTAAAACAGGATATCCACGCCGTTCAATTAAAAACTATGGACTTTGCCACTGCTGAAAAGCGCGGCATAAAATTATAAAATAAACAGGAGATCTATATGTCATTTGAAGTTATCCAGGGCTCAGCAATCGAAGAAACAGATAAAACTTTAGACGTTCCAACACGTGTAAAAAATCTTATCAATGCAGCTCCAATTTTCCTTTTCATGAAAGGAACACCGGACATGCCTCAATGTGGATTTTCAGCAAACGTTGTAAAAATCCTTAACCACCACGGTGTAAGTTTCAAAACGTTCAACATTCTTTCAGATATGGACATCAGAGAAGGCGTAAAGCAATTCTCTAACTGGCCGACTTACCCACAACTTTATGTTAAAGGGCAATTAGTTGGTGGAAACGATATCATCACTGAGCTTATGCAAAATGGTGAACTGGAAGATGTTCTTAAAGCTTAATTCTAAATAAAAAAGGCCTCATCAAGAAGGCCTTTTTTTTAATTATTTTAATTCATCCGCTTTCGCTAAAAGTTTATCGGCATTTTTCACGCCGCCAAGATTTCTGATCGCATTCGCCACTGTCGTATAAATAAAAATCTTATCTTCAGTAGAAAATCGCTCCATCGATGTATTCGGATTATTTCCAAGCATGAGAATCGCCACTGATCTATCCATGTGCGCTTTATCCGGAATTTGAGCATTGTTTTTTAGTTTTTTAAGCAGCTCCAGTCCTTTTTCCCACTCACCTAATTTTTCGCCACAAGTTTGCACGATAAGATCAGTCATCGCAGTCACATCCTCAAGCGTCTCCATAAGCGCGAAGTTTGCTTTAAACTCATCCGCTACAACTTTTGGATCCACTCTTCTGGCATTTTCTAAATACGTTTTAAAACTCATACAACCCTCATTAACTTTAATGAGTCATCCATAACTTAAATTTCATTGGAGTGCTAAGGAAAATTAAGCCTGGACTAAATCCAGCTCAATTTCTTTGATAAGTTCGTCGAGATCAAATGGCTTAGAGAAAAATTTCTTTGCTCCAGCTCTTAGAGCGTCTTCAGTTGAGACGTCAGCTTGTCCTGAAACGAAAAAGAAAACCGGTTTTTTGGCCAATTTATTTACATGCGACAGCACGGCCATACCGTTACCATTGGGCATTTTATAATCTGAAACCACAATATCAATGTGTTTTAAATCAAGAATTTTAATAGCATCGTTTCCGCATACAGCTGTCAGTGTTTGATAACCGCAGTAGCGAAACTCTTCTTCCATTAATTCTAATATATCGGGCTCATCATCAACAATGAGAACCATTAAATTTTTTCTGTCGACCATAATTAAACTATTATAATCGAAAACGGCGCATCAAATCTCAATTTTTCTTAGTTTTACCTAAATAAAATTTGCGCCACGCAAGAACCTAGTTAGTTAACCTTGGTTACTTTGGACCATCTACGGGAGTAAACAAAAGCACAAAAAAGAATTGCCGCGAAAAATAAGACGTAAATATAATTGAAGATAAAATACAGTGAATAAGCTGCCCCTCTGATGGCCGCTCTGATCCCCTCGTGCTGATAAATAATTAAGGCATATTTTGGAGCAAGCTCATAATAAACATGTACAAACTTTCTTCCCAGGTAAGAATTCATCAAGACTGCATCTCTGAAGTGCCTGAAGTAAGAAATGACGTAATGGTCTTCACCGAATCCTGCCGTTAATAGAAAACACGAATTCTTTTTTAATAATTCCTGAATCTCTTTCGGAGTTCCAAGTTGATCGGCAGAAACAACAGAAGCAAATTTGTAGTTATCAAGAAATACCACACTTACGTAATTAGTAATTCCGTTTTCAAGATTATTTATTGTCGCTTCACCAGTGGCGGCATAGGGAAATTCGATGGTACTAAGTCCACCGGAAACTGCGTATGAAAATTGAATAGGTTTTAAGGCCTGAGCTCCACCTGGATTTGTCGCTCCGTAATTAAAAACTCTCACCGACTTAGGCTGAAGAATATTTGCGTTCGAAGAGTAAGCAATAATAATTCTTTTATCACCTGATCTGACTTCGGAAATTGACGGAGTAATTGAAGCCGCAGGATAAACGCGGTTACTCATATTAAGCTGGAAAAATATCCCGCCAGTCGCCACAGTTGGATCTATAACTGAACCAATCGCCAGACCTGAAGTCGTCGAAAAGAAAAAATAAGTTAAATAAGTTTTTTCAGTTCCTGAAACTGTCGCAAAATTTGTACAGTCAGTAAGCTGGGCACAGAATGCTGCAATAGTAACTGGAAATTCCTGATTGAGATTGGTCGTTCCATTAAAAGGTGTATTCGAAAATTGTTTCGCAACTTTATAAGTAGCACCCGTATTATCTTTGATAGCAGCATAGAGATAAAAGTTTGTCGCAGTCGCATTCAGATAAAGTGGAAAATTAACTGTGTGGACAGCATCAGCTGCTGTGTAAAGCGTGGTAACACCAGGCTCTGAAAAATATTTTGCTTCATCATAAGGCTCAGATGGAAAAGCTGTTTCTGCAGGCCCGTCCATTGGTACATAAACTTTTGCCGGAGCAGAATCTGAAGTTGCATCACCACTCGGAGCGGTAGACCCCAGAGTAAAGGTAATATTCGTCGTTCCGTTAACTGCATAACCGATATCGGGATTCAATCTCACTGTCGTAACAGTTCCGGCAAATAACTGTGCCGACCACGCAACAAGGACTGATGAAAGTAAGTATTTTCTCATCCCAAAATTATCCCTTTATTCTCTTTGCATCGTCAAACTTTTAAGGATTGATTTCTTCCAATTAATTCTATAGTTTCCCTTCTATGGAAGATTTTTTAATCAACATTAATGGTCAGATTCACAATGGCCCTGAAGCACAGATTTCAGTTTTCGACAGAGGCTTCCTCTACGGCGATTCAGTTTACGAGGCCACCCGCACTTTCAATAAAAAACCTTTCCGTATCGACCAGCACATAGAAAGGCTTTTTCAGTCCGCAGAAAAAATCTCTCTCACTCCCACTTTCTCCCGAGAACAAATCCTCAGTGAAGTTTTAAAAACTATTCACGCCGGTTCTGCCAGTGACGCCACAGTAAGAATTGTTCTTACCAGAGGAACCAACAGCGATCTGGGTCTTGATCCGGAGCTCTCAGGCCCCAATAACCTGATTATTTTTACCAAAGAAATTAAACCCAATCCCGCCTGGTGGATCGCCGATGGCGTAAGCATGATCTTCTTCCAGAAAAAAATCGAAGCTTCGGGCTCCCTTCCTAAAACAGGAAATTATCAGGAAAATATTCTTGCTCATAAAGAGGCCCATGCGCAGAAAGCTTACGATGCTTTTCTAGTCAACACTCACGGTTTCGTCACAGAGGGTACAACCAGCAATGCCTGGATCATTAAAGACGGCGTACTTTATACACCTCCTCTAAAGGATGGAGTTTTAGATGGACTTACCAGACGAGCATTGCTTGAAATGGCAAAGCGTCAAAAAATTATTCTGCCACTTATTGAAAAAAGCCTTAATAAAGACGATTTCAGAAACTGTGATGAATGTTTTATTACTAGCACGACGCGAAATATTGTCCCGGTAACTAAGATAGAGGGGCGCAATGTGGGATCCGGCTCACCTGGAGTGATGACACTTGAGCTTCTAAAACAATACTTAGAGTTTGTTAATTAGACGCATTTTTCAAATTGACATGATAACCGCCAGCTTGTATTACTAACGTCACGTATTTTTATTAAATCACAACTCCAACGTTGCAGTTGTTACAAAGTTAATCATATTTAGGGGTCAGTTCATGGCAAGAAGTACTACAGGTAGAAGCCGCTTTAAAATTCAAAGATCACTTGGAGTTGAACTTCCAGGTCTAGGAAAAGCTGGTGCACTAGAAAGAAGACCATACGGTCCAGGACAACACGGAAACAAGAGAAAGAAAATCTCTGACTTCGCTGTTCGTATGAAAGAAAAACAAAAACTAAGATACCACTACGGTCTACGTGAAGGTCAATTAGTTAACTACGTAAAGAAAGCTAAAAAAGATAAGTCACAAGCTTGGATGGATTCACTTCTAATCACTCTTGAAAGACGTCTTGTTAACGTTGTTTTCAGACTTAACTGGGCACCGTCAATGCTTGCAGCATACCAGATGGTTTCTCACGGACACGTACTAGTTAACGGAAAGAAAATTTCAGTTGCTGGTTACACTGTTCAAAAGAACGACGTGATCACTCTTACAGAAAGAGGATACGCTTCTCTTAACTTCCAACAAGCAAAAGCAACTCCGAGACTTCCATCAGTTCCTGCTTGTTACACTATGGATGAAAAATCAGCTAAGCTGGTTGATCTTCCACTTCCAAGCGACATTCCATTCGAATACGCTGGTCAGTTAGTGACGGAATATTACTGGAAAGTTAAACCATAGTATTTACTCAATTCAATTGATAAAAATAGAAGGCCTCCACATGTTGGGGGCCTTTTTTTTGTCCAATCCACAATCCCGACATACTTACTTGGGTTACAGATCGTTGCCAAGTATGTCACTTTGCAGACCTCTAATGCTAAAAATGTCTTTTTACCTCTACAAAAATAGTTAAAAAGCTCCAATGGAGCTTTTTATCTGCAAAGATATACCGAAAAGTCAGTTGAGTTTTCATATTAACTTATACGGGATTTGTTTATGAAGTTTTTATCCACGATTTTAATTTCACTCGTTCTTATTCTCTCTAGCTGTAGTCATCCACAACTGGAAAATACTTCCAGAGAAGTGGCCAGTGAGAAGCATCTTGCTTTATTTGATGGAACAGAGCCGATTGCGAAAGGAGTTAAAGAACTTTTGAATGAAGAACAAAATCTTCACAATAAAGATTTATGGGGAGCAAAAGCGTTTGATTCTAATATTGCGCCTGAGTATGTTCCAGAAGCGAATCCAAAATTCCCACTCGCCTACTATTTAATGCCGGAAGAAGATGCAAAATTTTTACAGGCAGACTCGCTTGATAAAAGAATCTCTTCGCAGCTAATGCAGATGATTGACGGTAAAAAATATTTTAAATTATTCGTTCACCCGGAATCTGAAGCGCACTACGAATTTTTAAAAGCGAATTACAAATATGTCTCGCAGGATGAAACAGAATTTACGGCCTCGCCTACTTCGTCTTACAGATCGCTTGTCGTTTGGGATCATACCAATAAAAAGAAAAAAGCATTTATTGCGAAAGTGAGTCTTGATAAAAATGTTATCGGAAGTATCGACCGACTGGTTTCTGAGAATGAAGTTGAGAGATCGGTGGCCAACCAGAAAGTTTTCGACAAAATTGGGAAAGAAGAACTGGAAAAAATGCATGTGAAAGTTTTCCCGGAGTCAGCAGGCCTTGTACTTGATCAGGAAATGCCAGGAGCTCCCAAAAAATTAGGTGGCCAGCTTATTCGTGAAATTCCAGATGGCGTTGTGGAATCAAAAACAAAATGGCTTTCGTTTTCTGCTTTGATGAGCCCAAATAGAAAACCGCGTCCGCTGATCATGGATGTGATTAAGGCCAGTGGTCTTTCGTCTTATGATTTTTATGAAAAATATATGATTAATAGTTACATAAAGATGTTTGAAGAACTTTCACTAAAGCAAGGAATGAACTTTGAGCCACACTCTCAGAACTTATGTTTTGAAGTGGGAATGGATTTAAAACCGACTGATAACTGGGTTCTGAGAGATTTTGGGGGAGTCTGGCCGGATGTTATCACAATGGCAAAAAATGGCGGGCCGGTTGAGACCTATATGGAAGCAGGAAGTGCATTAAAATATAAACTGCGTGGCGGCCGCGGGAACTATATTTCTAGTTATGTCTTTTTTTATAAGAGGCAGGTATTCGACATGATGCTTACTGAAGTTGCTAAATACGACAAGACGCTGACTCCAAAACATGTAGTTGAACTTAAAAACAAGCTCGACATGCTTTATGTAGAGAAGATCAATAAATATATGGGGCTGAAACTGAAGGCCACTCCTACGATGACAAATTATAAAAGCATCGAAGATATGATTTTAAAGAACACAAAGATGGATGATTCAATTCAAAAGAAAGAATTAAGCAGCAATGCAGATCTTAAAATGTTTATCAGTCATAAACAAGACAGCGGAGAGTATATTGAACTCGATAGTGCCACAAAGGCCGATAAATTTTATGTTACTGATCACGGTATCTATGAATTAAATAAAGACAAAATTGTCGGGATTTCTTTTTTTACAAAAGAAGAGCGTGTGGACTTCATTTCAAATAAGGGTGTATTTGCTAATTTTAAATTGAAAGTGCCGGTTAATGGTTTCAATTGTTGGGGATTGATAAAGGCATTTCAATAGGTAATAAAAATGGATTTGAACTATAAATATATTCAGAACGATAAACCAGTATTGGTGATGCTTCACGGACTCGTAAGTTCACTTGATACCTTCATTCCACTTATTCCAACTCTAGAGAAGCATTTTTCGCTGCTGCTAGTGGATCAAAGAGGGCATGGAAATTCTAAAGCTGTTGGATTTGATTATACAGCTCCGGCGATGGCAGTAGACCTGAAAGTTTTATTAGATAAATTAAATATTAAAAAGGTTATTTTACTTGGCCACTCGATGGGGGGAAGAACTGCACTTGCATTCGGGCAACTTTATCCTGAGATGATTAAAAAAATGATTATTGAGGATATGGGAATTCATCAAAGACAGCCTAGAACACCCGAGCGTGATCTGGAAAAAAATAATATTGCGAAAGAATCTACAGTTGATTCACTTTACTTTAATAGTAAGGATGATATTTTCAAAGTCATCTCACCTCTTTTTTCATACGCAAAAGATTTGCTTAAAACCAAAGTCAGTGAAGTCGATGGAAAATTTAAATTGAGTTTCTGGCCGCATGTTTCTGTGCTTTATGGATACCAGGGGAACTATACTGATTTGACTTCTGCACTGACAGAAACCACATTTCCTGTTTTGTTTTTGATTGCTGATCCTGAAATTGGATCTGCAATGACTGAAACATGTATTGAGCATGTGAAGACGAAAGTTCCGCGTGCGCAGCTCTTTGAGATAAAAAAATCCTGGCATAATATGCACAAGACTCATCCTAAAGAATTTTGTGAGGCGGTTATTAAATTCGCTGAAGACAAAGAGTTATGAAAAATTTAATTATTCTTTTTTCTTTGATCTTGTCTGCGTGTTCGGGAATAAACTTCCGCGAGCCTGCTCAAATTAAAAATAGCTCTTTGGATGAGATCTTTACAATCAGATCCAGCAAAGTGCCAGTAGATGGTCCGGATCTATTCACTATGGCCGATGAATCCTTAAAGATAATGGTCGATGCAGAATTCATTGAAGATTTATCTTTGCCGCTTGAGAAAGCATTTAGAATTGAATTAGTAGTTGATCCAGTTACTTACAGGTTAAACCAAAAAATCTACTATGGGCCTCATTCGTTTCATGACAAAGAAGCAGTGGAAGGGCTGAAAAATTTTACCCGTAATATAACTTACTCAAAAGGGATGAATGCTATTTTCCCCTACTATGAAATGTATTACAACGCTTTAAGAGGCCACGCCCTTTCTCTTAAAAATTTTATCCTACTTAAAAATGCACCTGATATAAATTTTCCAAATAGAGTTAACTTTTTTATGGAGTCTCCTGGATACGCGGATCGGGTTGTTGAAGATAATAAAATGCTTCCTGCTCTTGAAGCACAAATCAAAGAAGAAAATGCAAAACAGAAATCACTTACGGCTTCACGTAAAACACTTATCGCTGAGCTTGATAAACTTCCTGATGATCAGCAATTAAAGTCCATCATTGCACGTGGTGATAGAAAAGAAGCGGCCGAATTAATAAAAAAATATCTACCGTGGGAGCAGATGGCGCCCTTTGAAACTAAATACTGGAATACTTACCTGGATGTCATGGAGAATCCGGCACCGCTTGAAGAAAGAGTTCTGGTTTATAGAGGTGCGGATGGTGATTTTATTCATTCAGCAGAAGGTCTTTCTAAAGAAGCTGCAGTCAAAGATGGTCGTGCATTTTACATGTCAACTCTCATGACTAAAAATCAAGGTTCATGGAACAGGCGTCTTCGTTCACTGGAAACAATGTATACTAAAGCGATTGGAGAAGTAGCAGAAGGAAAAGATTTTGCAACTGCAGTCAGAATGTCCGCCTTGTTTACCAATCATGCAGGTGATCCACTTGGCAGTCCATTTTTATCTTTCACTCCCAATGTAAAAATTGCAATGAATTTCGGCCGTCAGACTATCGCTTCATTTCTGATAGATCCAAGATTGCTCTCATATAATTATTTGGGCATCAGTGAAGAGGCAGAATTTCTAATGGCACTTACAACTTTTCCCGATGATATGGCAGGCCTGTTAGTTTATAATGACCATCACCATACTCAATATGATCCTATTAATTTCACCAAAAATTTTTTCAATGATAAATTGACCGCAAAAATTGAAGTACAATATGGTAAAGAAGCTGCTCCGGATATTGTTAATAAAATTAATAAAAACAGTTACAATTTTTTTCTGAATCAATACAAACCAAAAATCGAAGGCGTTGCTTATTTACCTGAAGTAATACCCGGCCCTTCTAACTTGAAATATTATAATAATTTAAAAGAAGGTGCTTTAAAACCACTACTCGGCCCCACTGGAAACTTGAACTGTGCAACTATGGTGCAGCTATTCTGGAAACATTAAGAATTTTTTCTGAGTTTCGAAGAAGATAAATTTTTATAAGGATGATCCGGTAGAATAATAATCTGGATAAGTGGATTGATCGCTTTAATTTTTTCAATCTGTTCATCATAATCAGCGACATCAAAATCTCTAGGGACGACATAAAGTTTTGAGAGTGCATTCAGTAGTTCTTCCGGACGGGTCCATTTTAATAAACTCATGAAAGAGTCATCCCCCATCAAAAAATTCTTTTCAGGGATCGCAACTTTTGGCAGCCAGTTTGCTGTAGGATTAGGTCTGTTGCGTCCGAAGAAGCCAGGGTATATCGAGTAAGGTGTGTCTTTCAAAGTCAGGCACAGGTGCATGAAATCGTCGTAGGGATTCATTTTATCCTGCATCTCTTTATGTGGATTGCAGTCTGGTACGATGACGATATTTTCTTCCGGGCAAAGTTCCAGGCAGGACATGTGTCCCGGGTGAAATGGAAAAAAACTTCCGCCAAAAAAAGTCACTGAACCTTTTATTTCTTTTTTCATTATATCAGTTTTGATTTCACCTTTTGGTTTTGAAGAATGCAGCGGCATAAATTTAAAAAAATCACCGAGTGAAATTAGTAAATTCAGTTGATCAAGTTGAGACAGGTCATCAAGTTTATAAATATCACACCACTGATCGTGGTGTTCTCCACCCAGGTGGTAGCTGTCTAATTTAACTTCCAGAGAGTTTCTAAACTCTAATGGATACAATAACTGCATTCTTCGTCCTCTATTCGAAATCGCGGTCCATAACCGTCTTTCTGCCCTCACTGCGGGCCTTTGCTACTGCACGGTCAGTGTGACGTCTTACAATATTTGAAAGCGCGTCCATGACGTTTGCAGACGTACTAAGATCATATTTATCTTTAATATATTGCTTGAGTTTGGATGCGACAATAAGGATTTCATCTTCCGATGCAGATCCTGTGGTCTCGGCAGTATTACTTACTGGTTTTGAGTTCACCATGATTCTTCTTGGGGCATTATCATCATTTTCTGCCACGTAGTTTTCCTTACGAGGCGACCTGTTTTCTTCGGCCCATGAACTTTTGTGATTCATCACGGGATTATGCAGGTTCCAGCAATCCACAGAACAAAATACAAGTTTGCGACAAGTGCTCACATTACAGGCCTGATATATAGTATTGAAGCCGATTTCTTTTTTACAGCTGCCGCATTTGCGCCAATAAGTTACTTCCGTCACTCTCACTCCTGACATTTTTAAACTTTTATGATAACATTATTTTATCATGAATTTTGAAACCGAATATAAAAACATCCAGTTTAAGATCTCCCTCGAGAAAGAGGTTTTTGAAGACGTGAGTCTGATGATGGGTGATAAATTTAATCGGCTTCCTAACCAGACTATGATTGAGCTTAAAAAAGGGACACTCGGGTCTTATAATCTCCTGGTTACATCTGACGATAAAGGCGAAATGGAATGCACTCATTATTTCAGTGGAGTTCTATTAACGACAGATGAAGATGAGTTGATGGATGAAGTGGGATCATATCTGGAACAGGAAAATATTCTGGATGATATTATCGCAGTCAGGAAGAAATATGCGTTTGAACCTGGACCGCTCTGGCGTTAAAACAAAAAATTTAATAAAAAAAAGGCCCTCCGTATGATCTGTACCCCAAAAATGGGACAGATTAATAAAAGGCCGGTTTATAAAAATGCCTCCGATACTCATTCGGAGGCATTTTTTTTAGACCTAACTGAGGTCTGTCATTGTTATAATAATCAACCACTCTCGTCACTTCT
>JACMNL010000068.1 GCA_014378525.1 Bacteriovorax sp. | reverse complement strand
TATTATAACAATGACAGACCTCAGTTAGGTCTAAAAAAAATGCCTCCGAATGAGTATCGGAGGCATTTTTATAAACCGGCCTTTTATTAATCTGTCCCATTTTTGGGGTACAGATCATTCTGAGGGCCTTTTTTTCTAATTGATCACTTCACCAAATCTGATCGCATTACCAAACGGATCATCAATCTGCATTTCCATCATACCCCAGGGCATCTTTTGAAGTTCATAACGGAATTTTGTTTCTCTGCTTTTTAATTCTTCGAAAAGTGCGGAAATATTTTTCACGCGAATGTAACAGCTGCTCGTGCTGCCGATTTCTTTTGCATCGTCTCTGTTGTCTGCTTGCCAGAAATGAATTTCGGCCGGGCCTCTTCGCATGCTGAGGAATTTATGTTCCTTCATTTGAGTAATGATTTTAAATCCGAGTGACTGAGTGAAAAACACTGCAGTCTCTTCAATATCGCCTGTGACGAGTTGGGGGATGGCCGGTGATAATTCAAACAATTCCATTATTTTTGCTCCGCTAATTTTATTAAAAAGGCATATGTTAAAGCTTCATCGTGAAGATATTCGAATCTTCCGCTCTTTCCGCCGTGGCCTACGTCCATTTCGATTTTCATGACCAGCATTTTAGATTTGTCTGTGCGAAGATCGCGAAGTTTTGCCACCCATTTTGTCGGCTCCCAGAATGAAACCTGACTGTCGTTTAATCCTGTCGTCACGAGAAGGTTGGGATAATTAGCGGGCTTCACGTTGTCGTACGGTGAATAACTTTTCATGTATTCGTAATATTTTTTGTTGTTGGGATTCCCCCACTCTTCATACTCACCTGTCGTTAACGGCAATGAGCTGTCGAGCATCGTTGTGACGACATCGACGAAAGGAACATCGGCAACGATCCCGTGATAAAGATCCGGGCGAAGGTTCATGATCGCTCCCATTAGAAGTCCGCCGGCACTGCCGCCATTTGCGTAAACTTTTTTGGGGTTGGCGTATTTTTCGTTGATAAGAAATTCTGTTGCATCGATGAAGTCAGTAAAAGTGTTTTTCTTTCTGAAAAACTTTCCGTCTTCATACCAGGCACGTCCCATTTCCATTCCACCGCGTGTGTGGATGATGGCGAAAACAAAACCGCGGTCAAGAAGACTGACTCGTGCAGAGGAGAAATACGGGTCAGAGCTAATTCCGTATGAGCCGTATCCATAGACCAGAATCGGTGCCGTAGAATCTTTTTTCAGGCCTTTTTTATAAACGATTGAGACAGGGATTTTTGTTCCGTCGTGAGCTGTCGCGAAAACTCTTTCAGAAGTGTAGTCAGCAGAATTGTAGTTCGGGACTTCTTTTACTTTTAATAATTTTGATTCAAGTGTTTTAAAATTAAAATCGTAAACAGAGTATGGTCGGTTCATTGAAACGAATTCGTACCGGATGGCATTTGAATCGTATTCGGCGTTTTCTCCGATCTCTACTGTGTATGCAGGATCAGGAAAGTTAATGTATGAGCCTTTATTTTCGCCACGCTTTAAAACGTTAAGCTGAGTAAGCCCGCTCGAACGTTCTGCAATGACCATGTAGTCTTTGAAAACGACAAGTCCGTCAACCAGTACATCTTTGCGGTGAGGAATAACTTCTTTCCAGTTTTTCTTGGCGGTATTTTTTGGATCGACTTCCATGACTCTGAAATTTTTTGCTTTCCAGTTAGTCTTTACGAAAAAACGGTCTCCTCCATCATAAATATGATAGAGATGTTCTTTTTCTCTCGGAGAAAAAGTTTTAAATTTTGAAAGTGGCTGATCCGCAGAAATATATTCGATTTCAGATGAGAGAGTACTTTCATTATTGATGAAAATGTATTTATTTGAAAGTGATTTTGAAAGACCAACTTCACGCTTTTCATCTTTTTCTTCGTAGACCAGAATACTCACACCTGTTTCCAGGTCATATCTGTAAATTCTGCTGGTACGTAAAGTGACGGGGTCCTGTTTTCCGTAGAAAATTATTTTTCCAGATTCTGCCCATTCAAAATCGCCGGAGACATTTTCGATTTTTTTATCGAGAAGTTTTCCCGTATTCATATCTTTAAAGTAGATCGTAAAGATACGGTCGCCTTTTGTATCGACTGCGTAACCGAAGAGCTGCTGATTAGGGTGAAAATTAATTCCTGTCACGTGAATTGAATCGAAACCTTTTGCAAGCTCGTTTACATCCAGAATTATTTCTTCAGGAGAATTTGCTGCAAGTTTTCGTCTGCAATCGATTGGGTACTCCTGCCCTGCAAGGGTCTTGTGGTAATAAAAATAGTCGCCTTCTTTATAAGGAACAGACTGATCATCTTCCTTCACTCTCGTGCGCATTTCTTTATATAGTTTATCCTGAAGGTCTTTGGTATCAGCGAGAACTTCTTCTCTGTAAGCATTTTCTGCTTTCAGGTAATTTATCACTTTTTCGTTTTTCTTGTCCTTCATCCAGAAATAATTATCTATGCGGACATCGTTGTGTTTTTTTAATTTTGTGGGGATTTTTTCTGCAACAGGTTCAGCGGCATTCATGTTTGTACCTATCAATGCGAGCCCAAGTAGGACCAGACTTTTCACGTTCATTTTTATTCCTTTAAAAACTTAATTTCTGCCAGTAATTTTTCGGATCCTCTGCTGCCTGTGTATCCAGTCTTTGAAGTAATGCCTGCTGGGTATCCAGAGGAAGCTGGGAATTTTTGATCAGGTTGAGTGATTGATCTTTCTGTCCCATTTGATCAAGGGCACGAATCATATAAAAGTAACCTGTAGGTGAGTTCGGAAATTGATTAATAAAAGACTGGGCATTATCCAGAACTGATTCGTAATCATTTTTTGCCATCATTCGCATGAAAGGTATTTCTACGACATCTTCACTGGAAATTTGTGCTGTATTTTGTGCGAGATTATCTTCCAGAGTATCGATGTTGGAAGTGAGTTGAGCTTCCTGTTCCTCAATCTGCTGAAGTTGTGCATTAGCATCGGCCAGCTGTGGAGAATTGGCATCAAAAGTACTGAGTTGTGATTCGAGAGTTTCTCTTTGACGAGCGAGAGCATCCAGCTGTGATTCTACATTCTGGATTTCTCCATTTGTGTTAGAGATAAGCGCGGCTTCTCGTCGGGCCATGTTGTCAGTGCTTAAATTAAACTGGGCCATGTTTTCAAGCAGGCCCTCAACTTCAGTGTCATCAGCAGGTTCATTGAACTTTCCTTCTTTTGTTAAGAGAGAAATAAGCTTTGCTTTATAAGCACCATAACTATCGGGCTCTCTTGAAATGATTTCATCTGCGATAGCGATGTTGTTATCAATGTTGGCTTCATCTAGAGTCTTAACTTTTTTCATCTGACCGTTAAGTCTGACTGCAAGTTCCTGCGTGTCCTGTGCATCGATATTCTGTGTGGCCTGGGTTGAAGCTGGATTGTTGCTATTTGTTTCAGCTGCTGGCTGTTGTGCTGCTGCCTGTGCGTTCGCTGTAGTTGTAACCGGCGCTTTCACGGCCATTAACTGGGCCCAGGATTTGGGAGTGCGTTTGGTCTCACTCATTGAAAGAAGTTTTAGTCTTAAGGCGCGGTTTTCTTTTTTCTGGTTGTTGTAAAATTTAAAGAGAAAAGTAAGAATGAAAACGAGAAGAACTGCGATAATGATAAGAAGCTTTTTATTGGTCTCAACGGATTGTCTGATATTTGCCATGGGCTCACCTGTATTACAGTCAAATTTCCATACTAACACTATGGCATTTTTTACATGGTAGCAATGATACTCCAATAATTGACTTTTTTGGTGTCATACTTACTCCATAATTCCTTATTCCTTTGGCACCGCACCTGCACTAGTGGGTACATCCAAATCGTTTTTTAGAAAGGGGAAACACATGAACTTAAAATCAGTAATTTCAGCAACGGCATTTTTCTCATTTGCACTGGTTGTTACTATTTTTAACGTCGCGAAAGCATCTGAAACTACCATCGCTACCATCACTACTGACAGCAGTAAAACATCATACAAATTAATTATTGATTCTGAAGATGGAAGAAAAATTAAGAACTTCTATAAAGACGTTTATGACAATGGAAATAAAGTTCGTCGAGAAGCACTGGACTCAAAGGTTTTAATTAAGACTGGAATGATTTTAGAACAAAGAGATAAGTATGTTGTTATGAAATTAAAAAGCAGCAACTTTGATTTAGAACAAGGTGGAATTGTTACTGTGGATACCTTGTATAATGGAGCAACTGGTGAAAGAAGAGGGTACGAACTTCAAATCGCACAAAGTCCAAAAGGTTGGGCAATATTTAAGCAAAAAACAGCAATCAGTCAGATTCAAATTCAAACTAACCGCGTAATGATGCTGGGAGATGTAGGGATTAAAAACCTAGTTATGAAATAATTTCTGGGGTAGACTATGCCCAATGTTGCCCGGAAGATTAATCTCCATTTTCAAAAAATTTAAACAGTATGAAGTCGATGAAAATAAAAAAATTTCGCTCGACCTCATACTGGCAGAAGTAAAACCTGAACTAACACTTGAAGACCGCATTGAATGGATCCAGAAACTGGTAAAATGGATTCGTAACTCTGACCTTTTTGAAGTAGAACCAGAAAAAATCCCTTCCATAAAATTAAAATATCTTCTCATGGTTTTAGAAAGAAATCCTGAAACTAAAAATAAAGTTTCCGCCACTTTAAAAGTGACTCTGCAGGAACTGCGCTCAGTTGAATTCTTTTGTGAAGTCGGACTTCCCTCCCAGGTTGGTCTCATTGGCGAGCTGATCGACAAGGTCACGACAAAACTTCTTCCTAAAAAACCCATCGGTCATCAGCTTAGTGAATTAATGATTACATTGTTTCCTGAAGAAGAAGATGTTGTCTGGTTGAGGTCTCTGGATGAAGAGACTATGGAAAAACTCATTTCACTTTTTGGACATGATCAGAATAACTTCCCTCATTTAAAAAGTGATATGGAAGATTCACTTATGTATTTAACATCACAGATTGTGGCCATAGGACTCAGCCCAGGAATTAGAAAACGCATTCCACATAAAAAAATGAAGTCACTTCCATTTTTTTATTTGTCGGGAAAATTGAGTCTTTATTTAAAAACAAAAAACGAAAATACCAATTCACTGCTGACTCAGGAATTAATGAATGAGTTTTCCGATCTTTTGAAAGAAAGTCAGGACACTATTACTGAAGTTTACGATCACCTCGATAAGTTCGGGGTTAGTACGCAAATCGTATTTCAACTTGAGCGAATGAAGTTGTTTTTGAACAGAACCAGTTCACTACTTGAAATTGTAAACTCAGGGCATCTGACTAAAACTAAAATTTCAAACTTCATTGCTGAACTGGTTGAACTCAATCTTTCACAAAGAAGTGCGCTGGGAATTTTTTCAAATAATGCGACTCTTCTATCGCAGAAAATTATCGAAACGAATTCACACACAGGTGAACACTATATTGCCCAGGATAAAAAAGAATACTGGCAGATGGTCTTGAGTGCGATGGGCGGCGGGGTTTTAACGGCGCTTACCGTATTCATGAAATTCTTTTTGATGTCTCTTGGGATGACGAGTTTTTTCTTTGGCGCTTTCTCAACAATTAACTACGCCGGAAGTTTTTTAATGATTCAATTTACAGGTGGAACTCTGGCAACGAAACAGCCTGCTGCGACAGCAGCGTCGCTCGCTGAAAAACTGGACGTCACTGAAAACCGCGAAGGAATTGAATCCGTCACAGATCAGATTGTATTTTTAACAAGAACCCAGATCGCAGCAGTCTTCGGAAATTTAACTGCCGTTATTCCTGCAGTTCTATTCATTAATTTTGTTTATCATTTTTTTAACGGAACATACATCCTGTCGTTTCATGATGCCGAACACACTTTGCACTCAACAGATATTTTAGGGCCGACAATTATTTTTGCAACTTTTACCGGAGTTCTTCTATGGCTCTCGAGTGTTTTCGCAGGATGGGCAGGCAACTGGTATTCATTTCACCAGCTGAGTTCCTTAATCAGCAATAATAAAAAAATTAAAATCGTTTTAACTCAGGAAGGTGCTCATAAGTTTGCACACTTCTTAGAACATGGAATTGTAGGAATCTCGGGTAGTATTTCTTTGGGAGTGTTATTGGGATTTTTTCCTGAAGTTTTAAAATTTATGGGAATTCCACTGGAAGTTCGTCACGTCACTTTATCGACCGGGGCCTTAGCCGCTTCGATTCCTACATTGGGAATCGAAGCGCTAAAAACACCAGAATTCCTTCGGGCAGCGCTGGGAATTCTACTAACAGGGACACTCAACCTTGGCGTGGCCTTTTCACTGGCACTTGCCGTTGCATTTAAAGCAAAGAAAATTTCGTCACATAGAAAGGCACTGATCTATCGATCAGTGCTTAAACGATTTTATCAGAAACCATTTTCATTCTTCATACCGAAATCTTCCACATAGGGAGGTCCAAGTAACGACTCGTAAAAATGAGGGGGAGACATTTTTCCGAAGACGGCCACCATTAACTCATTAATATTTTCTACAAAAGCAAATTCCATTTCATTTTTTACACTAGCTGGAACTTCTTTCAGATCCCTTTCATTTCGCTTCGACATGATGATTCTCTTAATCCCCGCTCTGTGAGCAGCAATCAATTTTTCTTTCACACCACCGACAGGCATTACTGCTCCTCGAAGTGTAATTTCACCAGTCATCGCGAGTTTCGGATCAACTGTTTTACCTAGAACTAAAGAACATAGAGCTGTAAAGATCGTGATCCCTGCACTCGGACCGTCTTTTGGAATTGATCCCGACGGTACGTGAACGTGGAAATCTGTTTTCGAGAAATCAAAGCCCGGGACGAGTTTAGAAAGTTTTGATCGAACTAAACTTAATCCAATATGCGCGGACTCTGTCATGACCTCACCGAGTTTACCGGTAAGCTGAATTTTTCCCGACCCAGGCATCATCGCACTTTCGATGAAGAGAATATCTCCACCAACCGGTGTCCATGCTAATCCTGTTACCACACCCGGCGTAGCTGATGCTTGTGCGAGCTCGTAAGTATTTTTTTCAACACCTAACACATCTTCAACTGTCGCCAGATCGATCACAAATTTGTCCTGGTCGGCATTCTTCACAACTTTTTCACTGACCGAGCGAAGGACTTTTGCGATCTTTCTTTGAAGATCACGTACACCCGCTTCTCTCGTATAATCACTGATGATGCTTCTTAAAACTTCATCAGAAAGTTCAACTTTCTCTGCAGTAAAACCGTGCTCCTTCAATTGTTTAGGAACTAAATGGTTTTTAGCAATGTGAAATTTTTCTTCCGAAGTATAACCACTCAGTTGAATAATTTCCATCCTGTCTAATAACGGAAGCGGAATCGTATCCAGCGAGTTTGCTGTCGCTACGAAAAACGTTTTCGATAAGTCGAAAGGTAAATCTAAATACTGATCGGTAAAGGTTGCATTCTGTTCCGGGTCAAGTACTTCCAGCATTGCTGCTGACGGATCGCCGCCGTAACCTCTGCCTAATTTATCAATCTCATCCAGCATGAAAACCGGATTTTTTTGTTTTGCACGTTTTATCCCTTCGATAATTCTTCCGGGCATTGCTCCGACGTATGTTCTTCTGTGACCGCGGATTTCCGAGTCATCACGAACACCACCCAGAGAAGCTCTTACGAATTTTCTACCGAGAGATTTTGCAATACTTTGACCGAGTGAAGTTTTACCGACACCTGGAGGCCCTACGAATAATAATATTGATCCTTTTTTATGAGGAGCAAGTTTCATAACCGCGAGGTGCTGGATAATATGCTTTTTAATTTTTTCAAGACCAAAATGCTCTTCATCCAGTATTTGCTGAGCTTTATCCAAATCAAGTTCCTGTGGAGCTTCATCGTTCCAAGGCAGAGTCAGAATCAGTTCAAGATAATTTTTAATAACATGTGATTCAGCATTCTGTTGTCCCATATTTTCATAACGGTTCAACTGCTCCATCGCCACTTTATGAATATCTTTTGGAAGATGAGCATCTTCTATTCTTTCTTTAAGTGTTTTCTTTTCTCCTGTCTCACTCTCTTCAGAACTTCCTTCACCTAATTCTTCTTTGATGGTACGAAGCTGCTCACGTAAAATGGATTCACGATAAGCTTTGCTGGTTTTTTCAGAAATTTTGAGGCCCATTTCATTGTTAACTTTGATCATTTCTCTTTGTTCTACTAAAAGTTCTAAAACTTTTAATGAACGATTTTTGATCGAAGCGAGTTCTAAGATTTCCTGTTTCTTAGAAATGATAAGTGGCAAGTGTTGGGCCACTACGTTGGTAAAAAGTCCTGCGTCCTTGAAATCTTCCATCGTGCGCTTGAAAGTTTCAGTCGCATTGATTGATGTTAAAATTTCTTTTGATACTTCTTTAAGAGATGTAAGAAGCGCCTTCTCAGTCGGGCCATCTAAATCAATAATGTCCGGGACGACTTCTCCACTTGCAACCCAGAAACTACCGGCCGGTTCGAACTGCACTGTACGGGCAGTGAATCTTTCAACTGATCTCACGTAGGCGATCGATTCGCCCTTCTCATTTTTCTCTATGCGCTCCACAATACAAAGTGTTCCGACCGTGTAAAAGTCGTTCGACTTAATATTGTCAATTTCTGCGCCTTCTTTCAGAGTTAGAGCGACGAATCGCCTCTCTTTATCTGTGTCTATGGCGCGATGAAGTGCATTTAAACCGACCGACTTTGAGACAAGCACCGGAAGTGCAACGTCAGGGAAAAGCACGGTATTTTTAAGCACTAGGGTTGGTAAAAATTCAGAACTTGTAATTGTATGTGTTGTTTTCATATTTATAAGGTGAGGTCGCAAAAAATAACGTCAAGGGTGATCCAAAAAAATTATGTTTTTAATTTCTAAAGGCCTCGTATTTTGGTAAAGTATTGATATGAAAACACTCTTCAAAATTATCATTATTTTCTTATGTATCACTGGGGCCACGACGCTTTTATATAATTATGCGGGCCTTGAATTAGGCAACGTGGATTACTTTAGTAAACACGGTTGGTTCTTCTTAATTTCAATTGCACTCTTCCCACGTTTAACTCTGTTAGTATCAGGACTGTTAGTTGGATCAGTGGAAATTGGAGGATTATTCTGGTGGATTGGATTTTTTATAGCACCAAGAATTCTCGTTTCAATTTTAGCAACAGCTGCTTACTGGAATACAAATCCCGTTCTTGTTATTCTTGGATGGTTAGTTGCTCTTAGTGGTGAATCGTCTGAAAAATTTGTGATCACAAACCGCATGCGTGGTGGACCACAAAGATATGACCAGGGATTTGCCGGCACAACAATCGATGCTGAATACAAGGTAAAAGATTAATGGATAAATTTATTATCAATATCGACTGGCAAAGAAGCAGCGATGATTTTTCTTACGATACATTCAACCGCGCTCACGTGATCTACGTTGGCGGTGATCAGACCATTCATAATTCGGCAGCGCCGGAATATAAAGGCGATTCTGACATGACAAACCCTGAAGAGCTGTTTGCTTCTTCACTGGCGAGCTGTCACATGCTGACGTTTTTAGCAGTGGCCTCTAAGTCAGGTTACATTGTCGATAACTACGAATGTAAAGCTGAAGCTTTCATGGGAAAAAATGCCAGCGGTAAAATGTCAGTGACTGAAATCACGCTTCACCCGCAGACAGTTTTTTCCGGTGACAAACACCCGAGCGAAGAACAGTTAAAAAGCCTGCACGATAAAGCACACGCTAATTGTTTCATCGCTCAATCTATCAATACAAAAGTAAATGTTCTATCTTCTCAGGAGTCCTAATTGAACGCACTTTCAAACTACAGCTACGACCCCGCAAAAGTTTCTCTGGCGACTTCACTGTTTAGTGCGCTTGGAAAAATTGAAAGCAATCTTCCTCCTGAATTAACTGTAGTGGATTTTTTCCGCACGTTAGAACAACCGCCGGAAAAAGCTCTTGGTGACTACGCACTTCCATGTTTTCGTTTTGCAAAGGCGATCAAAAAAAATCCAAATGAAGTAGCGACTGAATTAAAAAGACTTTTGGAAGAAGAAAAAAATCCGTGGGTAGATAACATTGTTTTAAAAGGTGCTTTCTTGAATATTTTCACCAACCAGAAAGAAGTTGCGACAGCTTTACTTCCGACTTTAGTAAGTGGTGCCGGGTTTAATATTTTAAAATCAAACCCTGATCATAACAAAGTAAAAGTTATGATCGAATTCTCTCAGCCTAATACACATAAAGAATTCCACGTTGGTCACGGACGTAACGTTTGTCTTGGTGACAGTATCTGTCGCCTCTTCACATATAACGGTTACAAAGTGATTGGTGCCAACTATATAGGTGATGAAGGAACTCATATTGCCAAATGTCTTTGGGGTGTTGAGCACTATACCGGAACTGATAAAGTTGAAGATCAAAAAAATAAAGCTGAATGGCTAGGCCAACGTTACGTTGAAGCTAACAATAAATTAAAAGATGCTGAAGCTGCTGATAAGGCCGATGGCACGACTTTTTTTGAAACTTATAAAAATGAAGTTTCTGAAATTTTAAAAGCAATCGAAAGCAAAAGTGGAAAATATTACGAGACTTGGAAAGTAACACGTCAGTACTGCCTTGATGACTTCAACAGAATCTATAAATGGCTGGACGTAAAGTTTGATCACTTCTTCTATGAGTCTGAAGTAAGTGAAGCTTCTCAAGCCATCGTTGATGAATACATGAAAAAAGGCCTATTCGTTGTGGATAATGGAGCTGTTGGATTTGATATGACTGATAAGAAGCTTGGCTTCTTCATGGCAAGAAAATCTAACGGAACAACTCCATACATTACAAAAGATTTGGCACTGGCGAAAGTTAAGTTTAATGACTTCGATATCGATAGATCAATTTACGTCGTAGGCAGTGAACAGAACTTTCACTTTAAACAATTATTTTATGCTTTGGAAAAAATGGGATTCCCTCAAGCATCTCAGTGTTACCACCTATCTTACGGAATGGTTGTTCGTCCAGACGGAAAAATGTCATCGCGTTCAGGAAACTCGTTTACATTTTTCCAGTTGATTGACCTGGTTATTGAAGAAATTAATGTTTACTTAGAAAAATACTCTACTGAATGGTCGACGGAGCAGAAAGAAGATACAGCTCACAAGCTTGCAGTGGGAGCGATTAAATACGGTATGCTTCAAGCTGACCCAAATAAAGAAATCGTTTTTGATCCAAAAGAATGGGTTTCATTCGAAGGAAACTCTGGACCGTACTTAATGTATAGTTATGCCCGTACTCAATCAATCTTGAGAAAAGCGACTGAGCAGGGACTAAAAGGAAGTTTAGCACACCTTGATTTATTAACTCATGAATCAGAACGTGATTTGATGAGACATTTATACGACTTCAATCAGGTGACAATCAACGCTTGTGAGAACTATCGCCCATCAACACTGGCAAATCACCTGTTCTTTACCTGTAAGGCGTACAATCGTTTTTACACTGAAGTTTCTGTAATGAAGGCGGAGACTGAAGACCTTCGGGCAGCACGTTTAAGTTTGCTTACGGCCTTTGCTGACACTCTTAAAACGGGTCTCTATTTACTGGGCATTACTCCACCAGAAAAAATGTAAGAAATGCCGCCTCCGGGCGGCACTATAATTTTTACATATCTATCCTGATTCAGTGCTATTTTTGCTACTGTCCCCAAAATTCTTATTGGGTACGTATATGAAACATATTTTATTTCTTTCGTTATTATTACTTCCTGTACTTTCTTTCGCAGAAAATAAACTTTCCGTGGAATTAACAATAGATGATCTTCATTTTTTAAAACCAGTGAAGGGAGTTGGTAAGGCCGGAAGTCTTATTTTTAAAAGCGCGAATGTAAATAACAGCGGAATTATTTTAAACATCAACAATGTGAATAATTACTTTGATTCACAAATTTTCATACGTCCAACCTTTCTGGGTTTTACGACTCAATTTGGAAATTATGGGTTCGCTCTGGATGATCAAAGTTTATTTAATGCCATTAATGTTTTAGAGCTAAAAAATTCCAAACTTCTTTTAGATGATAATCAGCTCAACCTTTCGGGTGAAACATTAAAATTTGTGAATGCAGACACTGATCTTAAAATGGATAATTTCAGACTCTATTGCCAGAGTCCAAGCAATGGTGTTGCTGATGCTCCTCCAACTGACTTGATGAAAAATTGCACGAACTATCTGACATTGAATGGTACTTATAAATCTGCTACAGATTTTGCTTCCCTTGAATTAAGATCAAGCAATCAACTCACTGGTGATAAGACAGTTATTAAAACCAAACTTAAAAGTATAGATATCCGTTCAGATAAAATTCTACTGAGTTTAAACACAGCACAATCTATCAGTAATGATTCTTATTTTATTACGGCCAGTGATTTAAACGTCGACTGTGCAAAAGACCCAAAACTGACAGAATTAAATTTCGATAAAATTCAAAAAGACTGTTTAAATCGCATAAAAGTAACTCCACTTAAGGCCAATATAAACGATAAAAAAGAAAAAAGTAATTTTAATCTAGATATCAAAGACATCACAATAAAAGATAAAATTCTTTATTTCACACTTAATAGTGGTGCACTATCAGATGCTACATCAACAACATATATCAATGACCTGTTGTTAAACTGTAAGAAAGAAACTGATACAGATGTTTTAGAACTTACTCAGGTTTTAAACGACTGCTTAAGTTATGCCCGAATCTCTATTGCTGAAGTGAAAAGTACTAAACCTGATGATGCCAACGGCAGTTCAATTAAAAAAATCGCTGTCAGCTCTGCAATGGGTGTCATGATTATTCAGGCAGATGTTAAAATTCTTGGATTCAATTCTAGAGTCTCAATATATGGTAACGGGAAGCTGGATCAGGCAAAAAGGCAGCTAACAATCAATGTTACTGATACAAAACTTCCATTTGGTTTTACATCTGTAAAACTTTTGATGTATTTTTTAAAGAAGAACCTAATTTCTAAAGATATTACGTATTCAAATAACAATATTACTATTTCTTTATAAGGAAGCATTATGAAAACTTTAATTATCGCTTTTTCCCTGGTTCCAACGCTTAGCTTTGCAAGCATTTATAATTGTACAGGTGCAGGATTTGCAATTGATATCACGGGTACACCGATAGAAATGAAAATTGTTGGAAATGGTTTTAATACAATGGCACAAAACATTCGTACCTCAGCAACTTTTGACACTGTAATTTCAGCTAACACAGCAACACCAGCTGCATCTTTAAAGCTTACAATTAAAGACTCTAGCTTTGGAAACCCGGGTGATAGTTTTGCATCAAGCTTTCAGGTTTCTTCTGCTGCTGGTGTAAAAGATTTCACAGGTCTTACTTGTATCAGAGGAAATGAATAAGCCGTTAACTAACTTACAGAGAATAGTAGTTATCAGCAGATTTTATATTCCGTGTTGTGAACATTGATATTATTATGGGACTCGCAAGAGAAAATGTATTATGCCAAAAAGTTATATGGAAGAACTTCTAGATATCGCAACTTAGCGCCCTGAAGAAATTCCGGAAAATCCAGTGGCCATGAAGAAAGGTATCAAAATCGGCTTTGTGTTTTTGATAATATTTATTATCACGATAATTAGTTATAAATTATTTCTGCCTCACATTGCTCTCTTTTTAGTTTCATTTGTTTCATCAATTATCGGCATTTCTGCTTTTTTTATAAATTCCTTGGCTTTGTATTATTTTAATCGTGGAATGGAGACCGCTTATTGGAGATACAAAATTGACTCCAGAGAGAAACTAATCTTTTATTTTTTGACGTTGGTAATTCTCATAACAGCAATTTTTCTACCGATTATTATAAAAATATATTTATAAGCTGCAGTAGTTTTCTGCCGCCTCAATACTCAGAGTTGTGATCATCCCTTTAATTTTTGGATTCGCAAAATAAATCTTATCCTGGCGTGACTGATTGTCAGGATAAGAGCTTCCGGCATTCAGTGTTTTCACTTCACATAAATCCAGCCTTAACTTTCTCGCATTCATTTTTTTAGCATGCGAAATAGTTTCCGCTGAAAACCAGTCTGCAAAAGACTCCGGCAACTGATCCGCCTGTATTCCCTTTCCCGGATAAGCAAATTTATTACAAGTAGGATTTTCTCTTAATGAAGTTGCCAGGTCTGGAGTTAATTTTCCCGACTTTAAAAATTCTTCAATCTTACTGTCATCACGTTTTTTTGCGCCGACACTTTTATCTGACCTCAGGCACTCACCGACTTTTTCAAATGGCCACGGACCTTCAAAAAAGGCGCCCCATCTGCATGGATCGAATGCATGTCCGATTTCGTGTGCGAAGACGGCCATATATGTTTCATTGTTCGGATAGGCCAGTGAACCCACTCCGATATTAATTTCATTCGGGACCGGATCGTACGCAATTCCCCACTCGATTAAATCAAGCGGCATGGAATTGTTGCGTGAGCTTTTTAAATTTTTCGGCCAGTACAACTTGATGGATTCAATTCTTTTAATGATCACATCACTTTCTTTGAGTTTCATTTTTGAGACAGTATCAATTGCCAGTTTTTTTGAAGTCAGAAAAAGTTTTTCCATCTTTGCCTGATAAGTTGGTGTGAGATTTTCTTTTAACAAACCATCAATGACCATTTCAATTTCGTTGTCGATCTTTGCATCATCCTGCGGGTATTTCATTAGAAGAAAGTTCATGGCAAAGTCTTTTCTCCATGCATGCGCAATCTGCTCTTCAGTTTTATTTTTGAAATCGTTTTTTGCATACCATGAAGTAACATAGGGACTCTTCGCAGTGATAAGTTTTGATAAAACTGCATCGGCACTTGCGGCGATTGTTTTATTGTTGGCAAACTGCTCCAGCTTTTCATCTACACTCTTTTGAACTTTTACATAGGACTTGGGTTTTTCATATTTAGCGCAATAGGAATTCGCCATAGAAGTGTTAATTAAAAAAGGGGCCAGAAGCAGAATAAATTTTTTCATATAATTAAAGTCTAGGGGTTTTTTCTCCTA
>JACMNL010000067.1 GCA_014378525.1 Bacteriovorax sp. | reverse complement strand
AGGGGTTAAATCAAGCGTAATCTTCGCTCCACTCATCGACTTAGGTTTCCCATCATCTCTAGCTCTCAGTTGCCCAAAAGTCATATTTGGCACTCCTGATTCACTATTGTCTCTTGCGTTAATCTGAACATCATATTGAGTTCCGAGTACGTTATATAAAGATTTAATGATTTCTTCTGAATAAAGCTCTGCAGATTTTTTAACAAACGCTGTCTTTACTTCAAAGACCGCGACTTGATCATCGATTGACTTAAGCACTAGCGAGTTTTCAAAATATGTTCTGAATTTTAGCTCCGGAACGATTGTCTTTAAATGATTTAAAACTTCATCATTAATGATAGTTAGCTCATCGTCATGCTCCTGAGAGTTTCCAGATGATTTTTCTTTAGATGAATGCTGTTCACCTGAGAATTGACCAAAAAAATGATCATTTGCTTTCGTTTCGTTGCCAATCGAAAAGAAATGTTTAATAAGATGAGGGGATGGGTCCTGCGTCATTAAGTTCTCCGAAAAACGATGCCAGAAATGTGAGAGCAATATGTAGCATGGCCCAAAACTCACGAGCAATAAAACATATTTTTACATTTTCTTACACCTAACGCTCGTTGTTTAGCGTTGACCTTTTAGAAAAGAAAATATAACTGTATCTCTCTAATTATTTATTGAATCGAAAGGATAGCTGTATGAGCAAAAGAACTTGGCAACCAAAGAAGTTAAAAAGATTACGTGTACATGGATTTCTAAAGAGAATGGCTTCTCCTGGTGGAAAGAACGTTATCAGAAACCGCAGAGCGAAAGGTCGCGCGCGTTTAACGGTATCTTCAAGCACTAAGTAATACTTTCGTGGCCGACAATAGTTTCGAAAAAAAATTTCGTCTACTGTCGGCAAGCGATTTCTCAGAGCTAAAAGTCGGGTCTTCTTCTTATAAAAAAGCCTCACTGATTATTTACTACAAGAAAAATTCTTTTAATCAATCAAGAATAGGTCTTTCTGTTCCCAAAAAGATAGGAAAGTCCCACGATAGAAATCGCCTCAAGCGTTTGATGCGCGAATTTTTTCGTACATCTGATTATAAATTTCTCGGCACCGATATTTTATTGGTCGTTTCATGGTCGAGAAATCTTCTTCCTGAAACTCAGGAAGTAAAAGAGGCTACACTTCTTAAGAATCTCAAAGAATTTTTTAATTTCCTGCAAGATGAAAAACTTCGCGCGAGCAAAACGTGAAGTTTATTTTCATTGGGATAATTCGTTTTTACAGATATTTTATTTCGCCACTTCTCGGTCCTAAATGCCGCTTCTATCCAAGTTGCTCAGAATATTCAAAAGAATGCTTCGAGAAGTTTCCAATAAAGCGAGCAGTATGGTATTCATTTCGACGTATAAGTAGATGTCATCCTTTCTGCGATGGCGGGCATGATCCCGTCCCGCCACTGTAATATGATGACTAGTCTTTTTTGGAGTTCATTGCATGTTTAATACAGATCAGAAACGCGCTTTTATCGCTGTCCTTTTATCAGGGGTAGTCCTGTTCGGTTGGCAACATTATTTCTCGCCGAAACCAGTAGCAGCACCAATAACGAGTAATAAAGAAATCCCTACGACTACTGACTTAACTTCAAAGCCGGGTACACCAGCTGTAGAAGGTGCAACTTTAGGAGCGAATACAGCTCCAACACCATCAACGATTCAACCATTCACACTTAAAAAAGGTGCATACGAATTCACAATCAACAATGATTTGACTGTGACTGATATGAAGAACCCGAATTCAGTTTTTGATTTCAAATCAGCTACTGATTCAGCACAACCATTAAAGATCCAGGTTGTAACAGACTACGGTGCTCTTGATTTGTTCTTCAATATGGAACAACAAGGACCAAATAAACTGGTTGGAACAAACCAAAACTACGGTGTAAATTTCGAAGCATACATTAAAGACAATGGCCGTGTTCACTTCGATATGAAGTCTGAAAAGCCTTACAAATACCGCCTGATTTTCGATGCAAAAGCTAAAAAATCAGAAGGTGGACAAGTTCGTCATTACTCTGTTTTCACTAAAGATGTAAAAACAATCACTGTTGGTTCTGATAAAGAAAATGACGGTAATGTTAATTGGATTGGAACTGATTACAACTTCCATTTATTTGCACTTGTATTCGGAAAAGAAACACCGGCCCGTTATAAAACAACTGAAGCCGGACAAATGTTTGTTGAAATTCCAAACCCAACAAAAGAATTTTCTGGAGACATGGTTTTCACAAAGAAAAACTACGATGAGCTAATTAAGCTTGGTGACAACCTTCATTTGTCAGTAGATTTCGGATTTTTCGCAATCCTTGCTGTACCAACATTACGTGCACTTCAATTCGTTTATAAGTTTATTCCTAACTACGGTTTAGCAATCATTCTTGTAACAATTCTCATTCGTCTTATTACTTTTCCTCTTCAATACAAGTCGTTCAAGTCGATGAAAAAGATGCAGGGGATTCAGCCAGAACTGGCAAAAATTAAAGAAAAGTACAAAGATGAACCGCAAAAAATGCAAAAAGAAACTATGGATCTATTCAAGAAGGCCGGAGCCAATCCGCTTTCTGGATGTCTTCCATTACTTCTGCAAATGCCATTTTTCTTTGCTATTTATAAAGTTCTTTATAGTTCAGTAGAGCTTGTTGGAGCTCCATTCTACGGATGGATCCACGACTTATCTCTACATGATCCGTACTACGTTCTTCCTGTGTTAATGGCGTCTGCAATGTTCGCGCAACAGAAGCTAACACCAACAACAACAATGGATCCTACACAAGCAAAAATCATGATGTTTATGCCTGTGATTTTCGCTTTCATTATGAAGAGTTTACCAGCGGGATTAGTGCTTTATATTTTCGTATCAACAACTGTAGGGATTTTCCAACAGATGCTTGTATACAGAATGGCAGACTAAAAAAAAATGTTCTATGAATTTTTATACAGACGATAAATCTATAATTGCTTGCAGTACTGGAACTCAATCCAATACTGCAATTGCTGTTATCAGACTCTCTGGTTTTAAAAATCTTCTCGATCTTCAGAAATTTTTCACATTCAATCTCCAAAAAACAGAAAATCGTAAATCTCATCTCACAAATATCATCTTCGGTGACAAGGTCTACGATAACGGATTGTTGGTTTTCTTTCCTGAAGGCCAGAGCTACACAGGTGAAAACGTCCTGGAGTTATCGGTCCACGGAAACCAGCTCAACATTCAAAGAATTCTCGATCTTTTTATAAAAGAGGGCGGACTACGCTCAGCTCACCCAGGGGAATTCACATACAGAGCTCTAAAAAATAAAAAGCTCAGCCTCTCACAAGTTGAAGGCCTCGACATGCTCTTGAATGCGAATTCAAGTTTAATGCTTTCGCAGGGTTTAGATATTCTTCAGGGTGACTTGCACGCTCAGTATCTGGCACTTTACGATTCTTTTTTAAAACTAAAAGCAGCGGTTGAGATCTCGATCGATTTTTCTGAGGATGTCGGGGCTGAAGAAACACAAATTCTCTTCAACAAATCTTTCGAAAAGTTTTTCAAACTCATTTCAGCTTTAAAAACGAGAACCGAAGGAAACGTGTCGGCTTTACTCTCGCCAGAAATTGTTCTGGTAGGGCAGACCAATGCCGGGAAAAGCTCACTTTTTAATATTTTGTTGAAACACGACCGCTCAATCGTGTCGAATATCGCCGGGACCACTCGTGATTACGTTTCGGAAGTCATTCATCTCGATGGGACCAACTTTAAACTGGTCGATACGGCCGGAATTCGTGATTCAAATGATGTGATTGAGAACATCGGAATTGATAGGGCCATGACAATTTTGCAGAGATCTTTCTACAAAATTCTGATCGTAAATCCGTTCGAAACAAATGCAGATTATTTGAAAAAATTCAGCGATATCGACTTTGATTTTTTAGTCGTTTCTCACTCTGATAAAAAAGATTTTTTAGAGCAAGTTTCATTGGTAAATTTCTCTAAAATTAAAACAAAATATTTAGCGAAAGCGACGTTTGAAAATGGTGGAAGTGGTTCTATAGAACCACTTAAAATTGATGGTCCTATGGGACCAGTATTAACAGTTTTTGGTTCTATAGGACCAAAAAATGAACAGACTGGTTCTATAGAACCAGATCAAAATAAAGCCGGTCCTATAGAACCAGTTTCGAAAAGTGGTTCTATAGAACCAGTTTCGAAAAGTGGTTCTATAGAACCACTAAAAAATACTGCCCCTATAGAACCAAGCACGATTAAGACTGGTCCTATAGAACCAATTCTAAAATCAAATATTATAAAAAAATTCGAACAAGTTACGGCCAACAACCCGATTTTGCTCGAAAGACATAGAGATGTAATAAATAAAATTTATAGTGACTCTGTTAATTTTAATAATAATATCAACGGCTTAACTGATGTCGCGATCTTGTCTTCAGAGGTTAACATCCTGGGACATTCCCTGACTGAATTGATCGGGATTGTTTCGCCGGATGATGTATTAAATTCTATT
>JACMNL010000066.1 GCA_014378525.1 Bacteriovorax sp. | reverse complement strand
TAAAGAAATGACGTATCCTCTCACGGGTAAAGTGTAAAAAGTGCTTAATTTTGCTAAACCAGGATGAAGACCTTTTTAATTATGATAGAAAAAGTTTCAGGCATAAAGCCTTAAAACCAATATTAGGAAGGCCATTAGCCTTCAAATAAATAGGGGAATACTATGAGCGATGTAAGAATCATTAAGCGTTACCAAAACAGAAAACTTTATGACACTCACCAGAGCTGTTACGTGACTCTTGAAGAGATCGCGCAAATCATCCGTGAAGGTAATGAAATTCAAGTTATTGACAACAAAACTAAGAACGACATCACTTACATCACTCAAATTCAACTTCTTTTCGACCAAGAAAAAAAGTCGACTAGAGCTGGAGATGTTGAACTTCTTAAGCGCGTAATCCGCTCTGAAGAAGGAACTTTCACTGGTCACATCAAGGCACTTGAAAAATCACTTGGAGTTTCTTCTCCAGCTGCAGAATTCAAAGCACCTTTCATGAACAATGAAAATTCAGCTATTGAAACTACAACTACTTTAAACTAAAATTATAAGCATTAGATCATTCTTTAATTAAAGGTCATCAATGCTTAATAAAATTTTAAAAATAGTTCTTATAACACCCGTCTTAATGGCGGGTGTTTTTGTTTCTGAGGGCCAGGCTGCTGAGCAGATGAAACCCAACATTCATGTTCTCACTAGTGAGAATTCCGCTAAAAAAGTTAATAATGACATTCCAGCTGCAGGCTCAGGACCATCCACTTCTATTCCTGGTGACATTAATAGACACTCTGTTGGTATTGGTGTGGGGCAAACTTTTTTGCGTTCTGATTTTCATGAACACGGGACAGATAAAATTACTCCTGATCTTTATTATAGTTATTCTGCAAGTTACTCTTTCGATTTCCTCGCTAACCTTCACTGGTCAAAACACGAATACCTTAACCGTAATGTTGAAATTAAAGGTCTCTCACTTTCTATTAAGGCAAAAGGGTTTCAATTTGATGCTTTCTCACCTTACCTGGTTGGTGGATTAGGTTTTTATGAACCTCAGGCCAAACGTGACATCAACGGTACGCTCGTAAAAACCCGTGAACAGATTGTACTTGGTATGAATTTAGGAGCAGGAGTTGAATTAAAGCTTAATAGTGAGTGGACAGTAGGTGTTATCGCTCACTACCACGATCCATTTAGTGTAAGGCAAGATCAGTACGGCGATCTGGATGGTTCATATATGAAACTTCTAATTCTCGGAATGTATACTTTCAACTAGGATGAAATCCTCAGTTAAAAGACTCTATATTTTCACTGGTAAAGGCGGAGTCGGAAAAACTTCTCTCGCTATGGCCATGACCAAGCATCTTGAAGCTCAAGGGCTAAAACCAAAATACAATTCATTTTTCCAGGATCCGGAGAAAAGTCTCTGGACGAAACTTAATTTGCCTGTGCTGGATATTGACCTTTACTCCAGTGCAGAAACTTATATTGGCAGAAAGCTGAATTCTAAAACTATTGCATCATGGATTATGAAAACGCATTTTTTTAAATCGCTATTTCAGATGATTCCCGGACTCGGACACATGATTCTTTTGGGAAATATTATTGATGAGCTGGAAAAAGATCCGGAACTTATTATTGTGCTGGACTCACCTGCTTCCGGGCATGCACTGACAATGTTTGAATCATCATCAAATTTTAAGAAAATTTTTCGTGCCGGGATGATCGTTAAAGACATCGATAGAATGCACGCATTCTTAGGCAATGAAGGCCATTTAAAGACGATTATTGTAAGTTTAGCTACAGAGCTTGCCATGAATGAAGCGCGCGATTTAAAGAATGAATTAGACACGAATACGACTGGTCCTGATCTGCATGTTGAGGTTATAGTTAATGACTCTTTTCTGCAGTATCTAATGGACAATAAAATTTCGGAGAGCGATCTTCCGGAATTTTTGAAAAATAAAATCGAGCTTGAGAAAACGATTATTCACGGGGCGCCTGCGCTTCCCCATATCGATGAGAGAACTCAGGATGCGATCATTAAAAAACTAACTCCTCAAATGGGGAAATTAGTATGATGAAAATTCCTTTAAAAAAAGTTGAGCTGTTTTGCGGGACTGGTGGAGTTGGTAAAACGACTGTGGCCACGGGCCGAGCACTGGCGCTGGCAAATGAAGGAAGAAAAGTCCTTCTTATCACTATTGATCCAGCAAAAAGATTAAAACAAATTTTGAATCTGCCTGATATTGATGATGGAGCTGTTAATACAGTTTCTCTTGATCTTTTTGATGGAGATAAAACAAAATCGTTTGATGCAATGTTGATGTCTCCAGGAGCAACTCTGAAGAGGATTGCAGTTCAAAAAGGTCTGGAAGCAGAGTTTGAATCGACGATTATCAAGACACTTTCACGCCCGTATGGCGGAATGAATGAGATAATGTCGATCATCGAAGTTCAGCATCAGCTGGAGAGAAATGTTTACGATACAATAATTTTAGATACGCCTCCGGGGAAACATTTTATTGATTTTCTCGAGTCATCGGAGAAGATTAAAAACTTTTTTGATAAATCATTTCTCGAAATTTTTGAATATCTGGGAAAAAGCATTCATGGCGGAGGTAAAAGCAGAAATATTATTACTCTGATGATTTCTACCGGTGTGAAAAAACTTTTAAGTTATCTTGAAGCAGTGACGGGAGCGGACTTTGTCCGTGAATTTATCGACGCCGTTCTAGCACTGTATAAATCGCGCGATGCTTTTTTGCATGCGCTGGATTTTCAGAAGGAATTAAAGCAGGAATCTTTTTCGAACTGGTTCCTTGTGACCTCTGTCGAACAGCAAAAATTAAATGAAGCGCAGGATCTAAAAGACCAGGCGGAGAACTTCATTCATAACGATCTCTTTTTGGTTATCAACAAGTGCCTTACCCCGTATCTGAATGCCTGGAATCCAGAGGCAAATACCCCACTTTCCCGACTGAAAGGCGGGATGGTGAGTCGAGAATCTGAGCTTTCCGAGTTTGCTAGTAAAAACTTCACAAACGTACTAAAATTCCATGAAATAAATAATCCTTCTCCACTGGAACATGTGAAGGGGCTGGCCCTGCAGTTCAAGGCCTGAAAGTTTAAAATTTAGGAAATTCATGGAATATAAAATTCAAACCAAAGAAGCGCTTGAGAGTTTTGTCTGCGGAAATTGGGACGCAGTTAATTCTTATATCGAATCGATGAAAAAAGGTCTGCCGATTCCTTTTTACTCAAGTGTCGATGTTCGTGAAAGCAAAACTAAATACGCTCCAGTCGATCACAACATGTACCCTGCTGGATTTAACAATCTTTGTTCAGCGGATTTTAAAGGTGCATCTACTGTTGCCAACGAAACAATCAAAAAATTAAATCCAAATGCAAAATGGATCGGGATTTTTCCTGAATCTAATACCAAAAATTTAATGTACCTGGATCACTTAACAACCTTAGGGAAACTTATTGAAGACTCTGGTTATACAGTTCGTCTTTTAAGTTTTGATCCGAATCTTTTTCCTGAAGACATGGAATGCCTGGGATTAACTTCTGCAAACGGCTCACCGGTTACGATTTGTAAGGCGAGCATTCAGGATGGAGAAGTATTTGTTAACGGACAGAAAATGGATTTGATCATTTGTAATAATGATCAGTCGAATCCGTGGCCGGTTGACTGGGCAACAGTGAAAACTGCGATCAATCCAACACCGAAAATCGGATGGTTCAGAAGACAAAAGAATATTCACTTTGCTTACTATAAAAAAGTGGCAGATGACTTTTGTGCGCACTTTGGAATCAACCCGGATTTAATTCAGGCGAGATTTGCTGCTATTGAAGAAGTAGATTTCGAAAATAAAAACGGACTTGAAAAACTTGGGTCTGCTGTTGACGGGATTATCAGGGAATTAAAACCTGGATCAAAAGTTTTCGTGAAAGCTTCGCAAGGCACTTACGGAATGGGGATCAGTGTTGTTTCTTCGGGTGAAGAAATTATCAACATGAATAGAAAGACCCGTAACAAAATGGACATCGGAAAAAATAGTATCAAGTTTACATCGCTTCTGGTTCAGGAAGGTGTAGAGACGATTATTAAGTACGATGACATGCCAGCGGAAATTACAATTTATCTTATCGACGGGAAATCTATCGGCGGGTTCATGAGAGTGAACGGTGAAAAAGATGATCTTGGAAATTTAAACAGCCGCGGAATGGTATTTAGAAAATTATGTATGGGCGACGTTGTGGATACGGCAGAAGATCACACGACGAAAGAAGCACTGTACTCTGTGATCGCGAGACTTTCGACGATTGCATCGGCCTATGAGATTAAGGAAGTATTGTAGAATATAATCAGGAGAATTGTTATGATGACAGGAGCTAAGAAAAATATCTTAGATGCCATTGGATGGACCCCGATCGTTAAACTTAATAAAGTAACGACAGGTGTGGACTCAGAAATCTATGTGAAGCTTGAGTATTTAAACCCTGGTGGATCTTCAAAAGACCGTATTGGTGGATACATCATGGACCGCGCGATTGCTGCGGGAAAATTAAAACCAGGTGGAACAATCATCGAAGGAACTTCAGGTAACACTGGTGTTGGTCTTGCGATGTGGGCCGCAGTTCACGGGTACAAATGTATTTTCGTTATGGCCGATAAACAATCAATCGAAAAAGTGAATAACTTAAAATCATTTGGTGCAAAAGTTGTGGTGTGCCCTACTGATGTTGAGCCGGAAGATCCAAGATCATATTATTCTGTTTCAAAACGTCTTGCAGAAACAATTCCTAATTCGTATTACGTAAATCAATATGACAACCTTTGGAACCGCGAAACTCACGTGGCGACTACAGGTCCGGAAATTTTCGAACAAACTAAAGGTGACTTCGATGTTTACATGGCCGGTGTTGGTACTGGTGGAACGATCACAGGTGTTTCAATGTATTTAAAAACTGTCATGCCAAAACTAACAACTGTTGGTGTTGACGTTGAAGGATCGATTGTTGCTCAGTTCGCGCGCACTGGTGATATGAGTGGTGCACGTTCATACGTTATAGAAGGGATCGGGGAAGATTTTATTCCTGAGAACTACGATTTCAAAGTGATCGATGACTGGGTAGTTGTTGGTGATAAAGAATCTTTCTTAATGACTCGTGCATTATTAAAGCAGGAAGGAATTTACACTGGTGGATCTGGTGGTTCAGCAGTTGTTGGAGCGATTAAATACGCTAAGACACTTAAAGAGCCGAAGAAAATTTTAGTTATCCTTCCTGACTCAGGAAACAGATATACATCGAAGATCTTCAACGATGAGTGGATGATGTCAAAAGGATATATCGATTCATCTTTCAACGTTATCATCAAAGATTTAATTGCTGATCTTGGAAAAGAAAAATCAAAAGTTATTTCAATCGATGACCGCGTGACAATCGGTGACGCTGTTAAAGTTATGGAAAAAGAAGGTGTCTCTCAGCTTCCGGTTATTGCACAGGGAGTGATCAAAGGTGTTCTAAGTGAGAACGGTTTATTAAAACCACTTTTCAACGGTGAATTTTCTTTAAGTGATTCAGTTTCACTTGCTTACTCAAACAAATATAAAGTTGTCGACATTAACGACCTTCTTTCAAACGTTGCAGACTCGCTTCTTAAAAAAGATGTAGTTCTTGTAACTGACAAGGGAGTAGTGGTTAATCTATTAACAAATATTGATATTTTAAATTTCATCGCTAAACGCGAGAATATGTAGGATTTTTTATGACGAAGAAAGTAGCAACTAAAACTAAAAAAGCAAAAACGCCAGCAACTAAAACAGTTAAAGCTGTAAAGGCCGTCAAAGAACCAAAGACAGCAAAGTCACACATGCATGACATTGCGACGAGAACAATTCACGTAGGTGGAGAGCCGGATAAAGAAACAGGAGCAATCATGCCTCCTATTTATCAGACTTCAACATACGTTCAGGAGTCTCCTGGTGTTCACAAAGGTTATGAGTACACACGCTCTCACAATCCTACCCGTACGCGCCTAGAAGAGTGTCTTGCTTCATTGGAACAAGCTAAACATTGTATCGTTACGGCTTCAGGTCTTTCAGCAGAAATGCTGATCATGCACTTGTTACCTGCTGGATCGAACATCATTTGTGGCGACGATGTTTACGGTGGAACTTACAGATTGTTTACAACAGTGTTCCAGAATATGCACAACTTCAAATTCATCGATACGACCAATCCAAAAGAAGTTGAGAAAGCTGTAAAAGCTTTCAAACCTGCACTTATCTGGCTTGAAACTCCAACTAACCCGCTATTAAAAATTACTGATATTCAGGCAGTAACTGCGATTGCTAAAAAAGCAAAAGCTCTTACCGTTGTCGATAACACTTTCATGAGTCCTTATTTCCAGAACCCTCTTATCCTTGGAGCTGATATCGCTCTTCACTCAATGACTAAATATTTAAATGGTCACAGTGATGCTGTCGGTGGCGCAATGATGATGAACGATTCCGAGATGTACAGAAAACTTTGGGTACTTCAGAACTCAATCGGCCCGTGCCACTCACCATTTGATTCATGGTTAGTACTCCGTGGATTAAAAACCCTGGCAGTAAGAATGGAAGCTCACGCAAAGAACGCTATGGTAGTTGCTGAGTATCTTGAAAAACATCCCAAAGTTGAAAGAGTTGTTTACCCGGGACTTAAGTCTCATCCGCAGCACGCAATTGCTCAGAAACAAATGCTTGGCTACGGCGGGATGATAACGTTCTTCCTGAAGGGTGACATTAAGAAATCGATGACATTCCTTAAAGGTGTTAAACTTTTTGCTCTAGCTGAAAGCCTTGGTGGAGTTGAAAGTTTAATTGAGCATCCGGCGATCATGACTCATGCTTCGGTTCCAAAAAAGGTTCGTGAATCGATTGGTCTTACTGATAATCTAATTCGCTTATCAGTTGGTATTGAACATGTTCAGGATTTAATTGAAGATCTGGAACAAGCTTTTAAAACAGTGTAGTAAAAATAATGAAGCTCAATAGATTTATATTTCTGAGAGCTTCATTGCTTATTTATTTTTCTTTTTTTTCACTTCCTGCTTTTGCTTTTCCTGATACAGTCTTCACTCAGGACATAGACCAAAGCGGTGTCGTTTTCTCAGAAACACTTAAAATGCATTTTTATGAGCAGCATGATTATGTTGAATATGAAAATTTAATGAGTGCAATTGGATATACAGCACCGCCCTACTCTCAATTCAACCATATTAAAAAAATAAATGACAAATTAGTTTATGATGTGAATTACAACATTGGTATGTTGGGTTTCCGTACGATTCCGGATAATTTGTTAAATAAAGGAGCACCTTTTCATTTCATCATTGCTGGAGATTCAAATACTTTTAGCGAAGGATGTTCTGATAAAGATTCGATTGCAGCCCAGTTATCACCACTTTTAAAAAATTACTATGTATATAATCTAGGCCAGAGAGGAGCAGGACCGCATAACATGCTGGCACTGATGAAAAATTATCCATTTGAAGATCTTATTAAAGAAAAAAATGGAATCTTTCTCTATAACTTTTTTCCTACTTATATGTTTGAAAGAGTCATTGGTTCTAAAAGTTATTCTGGATGGGATCACGGAAGAAGTCCATATTATGATCTGGACAGGAATGGGAAATTAATAAGAAATGGATATTTTAAAGATCGAACTTTTACTTCGATCTTTTATAATTTTTTGAATTCTTTTAAATGGCTTAATAAATTAATTCCGAACTTGCCAAGAATTAATGATCATCATATTGAAATCGTCACAAAAATATTTCTTGAAATGAAAAAAGAGTATTTGTTTAAATTTCCCAGTGGAAAATTTTATATAATTATTAATAACAGCTACCAGGCAGCGACTCATGAAAGCTTGGGCCTGATTAAAAATCTTAAAAAATACAAACTAGACTATATAGAAGTTCCTTTTAATCCAGACTTTGAGAAAGGCTATATTTTAAAAGATTTGCATTTAAATAAAAAAGGTCAGGCGACGCAAACTAAATTTATTGCTCAAGAAATTTTAAAAAAACTCAATCAGTAGGAGCTCTTACTAAAGTTTATAGAGAGTTTTCTGCTCAATTTCAATCACACTCATCAAAGCATCATAAATTAAAAAATTGCCGGCCTTACTTCTTGAAACTTCAAAGAAGAATTCATTGATTAAATCCTTGGTATTTTTATCAGCATTACCAGAATAGAAGCTTTTTACAGAAAGTTTTGGATTCAATTCTTTTAGGTTTTTTAAAGCGCCGTTAGAAAGCAGAAAGAATTTCTCAGAAGGCTTAAGCTTTATTTTTATTGACTTTGAGAAATCGTGCAGCTCATTCTGATAATATAAAAAGCCATCACCTTTAAACTGGCATTCGGCCGTCAGGGTTTGCAAATCAACATTGATGATACAATAGCTGAGGTTCGCGCCCATTTCATTCGCATGATGATTGATCATCTTTTCAAAGTTTTCACTTTGAGATTTCATACTTGTAGTCGGCGAGGAAAGTTTTAAGACTTCAAGTTCTGAAATGATCATTGAAGAAAGAATATAGTTATCACTTCCGGCCTGAATGTATAGAAAGTTCTGGTCAGTCTGGAGCATATCGAAGAATTCACCACCACTTTTTTCGCCGGCCATGAATTTACTTGTAACGATAATTCCTTTCAGTGTATCAACTCTTACTTTTACAAGGCGATCATGAAGGTCTTTAATTTTTGTTAATTCGCTCTTTGTGTATTCGTGGATTTTATCCAGGTCACTGGCAAGTTTATCGAGTGAAACTGCACTTGCTGAAAAATTCATGTTCAAATAATTTTTTAAAAGAGGTGTGTTGTAATCAACTTCCTGAGACAAATCAATAAAGCCGAAAATTTTATCGAATTGAGATTTTAATTCGCTTACAATTTTGAATTCTCTTCTGCTATTCATGGCGACAACGATCTTAAGATCGCGCTCATCGCAGACTTCAATCAAGGCGTCGATATGGTCCTGATCAACCACTAAAAGTAGCGGTGAGTTTCCAGAAACTTTTGTATCTTCCCACGTAATAAACTTTGGAGTGAGGTTAGCTTCTTTTAAAAGCTTCTTTAAATACTCATCCTGAGCAGGATTCTGGCGTACTACTTCCATTTCTCGCATTAAATCTCCATGTCTATCGAACTATCCTAACATTCTAAAATAAGGCAGGAAAAAGAGATATTTAAAAATAAAATGCCTACTCTTCTGGGCAGTACTTTAGACCCCTCAAAAAAATATCTCCTTGTAATTTGGTCAAGTTCGCATTCTTTCTAAAGTCGGGATAGATCCTGACCGATACTAAATGAAAGTGGTTGTCCATTGGGACTTCAAGTATGCATTGGAACAAGTGAAAATGACGAAGAAAAATAATGTAATTCAATTATCAGCTGTGAAAGAAAAGCGTGATAAAAAACTACAAGCTGAAGCTGATGCTTTGGCACAGTCATTTGCTACGGCCAAGGCAATTGCAACTACTCCTTCAATTAAAGAAATCAGAAAAGAGTTTTTTGAACTTTCAATTAAAACGCTTTTAGCTGCTCTAAAATGCAAAGACGATTATACCTGGGGACACTCTTTGCGTGTTGCCTATTTATGTGTTTCAGTTGGTAAAGAGATGGGGTTTTCACCTGATGAACTTTATGAACTGGAAGTGTCTGCACTTTTCCATGACATTGGAAAAATCGGTGTACCAGATGCTGTTTTAAAAAAACCATCGCGTTTAACTGATGATGAATTTCTTGAAATGAAACTTCACCCTTCGAAGTCTTTCGAGATTCTTCAGGACTTCCCTATTTTTTCTAAAATGGCGGTCAATGCAAAATACCACCACGAACGTTTCGACGGCCGCGGATATCCGGAAGGATTAAAGGGCGACAACATTCCATTTTATGCCCGTATCATTCTTATCGCTGATACATTCGATGCAATGACATCAACACGTCCATATAGAAAAGGGCTTCCATTTGATGTAGCTTTTTCTGAACTCCGTGAATTTGCGGGAACGCAGTTTGATCCTCAAATTGTGGAAAAATTTATTTCTTGTATGACTAAAGAGCAAAGCAAGAATGAAGAAACTTTCAAACTCCAGGTCATCGCTGGGGATTTCAAAAAAGACGCTGCTTAATTTTTAATGACAAAACGTAGTCGGCTGAATCGTAGTTACATTATATTTTTGAATTTTTGCGCAATCATCATCAGTACTATAAATATTCTGAACAACACATTCCATGCTGCTGCCTTTTGATTTATTCCACTTCATGTTTTTATTGCAGTTAACGTATGCCGGTTTATCTACACATGCCCAATATTTGTCCTTGCAGTTATAAACTAACCCGCGTCCAACCTGATCGTAGGCAGGAGGAGCTGTTTCACTAACTTCTTCAACAATCTTTGAGGCCATCGAATCTTCTTTTTTTGGCGATGTTTTTTTAGCTGGTGTTTCATTCTGTGATGGAACTTTTACTTCTTCAATTTCACCTACCGGTAAACTTTGATCGACATTATCAACAAGCTGATCAATTTTATGATCAACACTTGTATCAATGACCTTGCTTGAAATAACTTCTGTCGGCGGTTCAACCGCTGCTTTTTCAGCAGGTATTTCTGCAGTTGTAGCTCCAACTGGTGCTACATTCAAAGGATCATTTTTATCGAGGATATTTACATTTTCAATTGGTGGAGTTGAGTCTTTAGGTGCATCCGGAACCTGAGCTGTAGTTGCTGCTGATGCTGAGGCATCTGCACTGCCTGTGGCCATAGCTTTGGCCTTATCAGCTTCTACTTTTCTTTTCTTTCTTTTTGCTGAGAGTTTTGCTTCGATTGATGACTCAGCGGCCGGAGCTCCAGCAGTTGGAGCAGATTTTTTTAAAACAAATTCATCAATAGCTAGATAAGCTAGAACAAGAATGATGACTACGCGAATAATCATGCTTACACTTTTTTTCTTTTTATCTTCTGCACCTGTATCGGCCGTGTCATCACTTTCATACTTTTGAAGTTCGTTTTCTTCAGAGTCATCATCTGAATTATCTTCAGAATCTTCCACCATCCCCATCTTTTTTCGAAGTGGTTCAGGAAGACTATTTTTCAAGTTTGTGATAAGTTTTTCAAGCATATGAAATAATTATAAAGGATTTTTATGAAAGTCATAGATGATGGTGTAATCAAGTACGACAGGACAAATTTTTCCCTATGTGACTCACTACGACCGGAAGAATACCAGGAACTGGAATACTGGAGAAAAAAGCTCTACAAATTAAATCTTATTGGTGAGTATCCGGAAGCTCAAATCGGCTTCGGGAACATGTCTGTCATACAGAATTATTCTGAATTTTTTCAAAGCTCTCACCCACAGTTCGTTATCACAGGAACTCAAACTGGAAAATACGCTGATCTAAACGGTAAACAGTATACTCGCGTTCTTGATTACAATATTTCTGAACTTAAAATAAAAATGATGGGCGCGATTGAAGCTTCAAGTGAAGCACTTACTCATGCAGCTATTTATGCTGCCAATTCAAAAATTAAGTCTGTATTTCATATTCATTCAACAAAAATCTGGCAAAAAATGATTGAAGATCAATCAGATCATACTTGCGCGACTATTCCATATGGAACAGTTGAGATGGCACTGGCCACTCAAAAATGTATTGCAGGAAAAAATTCAGGTGTTTTTTGTATGCGCGGGCATGAAGATGGAGTCGTGATTTATGGATCATCTATGCAGGAAGCAGGTGACCTTACGCTGGATTTGCACCGTCGTTATGTAACTTTAAATAACTCATGAAATGAGTTCCTTCTGGTGACAGTCTCGTCATTTCACCATTCAAGGTATAAAAATTTTTTTCCTCTGTAATTTCTTTCTGGGATTTTATAAACCAGGTAATACGATCACTGTCCGGATATTTATCAGCAAGATTCTGAATAACTAGTCCCATTGTCTTTCTATAATTCACTTCTACCAGCGGGTAGAGTTTCATTTCATCATTTTCCAGATAAACAAATGAATCAATCTGGATATTATTAACTGCACCTGAAGCAAGCCAGGTTTGGGCGATCTTTTGAGTGATTTTTTCATATTCATCCAGAGAGTAATTATATTTTCCCTGAATGTATTTTTTGAATTTTTCTACAGAACTTGCGCCGACTCCGCCTTTAAATCCACCGTTAGATGAATTCATGTTTTCAACCATGAATTGTCTTTTGATATTTCCATTTTCAATTTCAAAAGTTGTTCCGATATCGAATACACGCTGGTATAGAGGTTCGAGCAATACTTCGCCAATCAATATTTTGTCGAGGATAAATTTATTGATGTTGTCTGAACTGAACTGATAATGACCGATTCCGCTGAAGCCGTGAGGTCTTTTGATGATCCAGTTTTTGTAGTCCGGAAATTTTTTCAAATGCGCTGTAATTTCACCGGTATTTTTAACAAGTGCCCCCTGGGAAAATCCCCAGTTGTTTTTCTGTGCAAGATTCGCACTTGTTATCTTGGAATTTAAAATCTGCTCGAGAGCGTAATCATGGCGATTTCCCCACCATGAAATTGTATCTTTTGATTCAGGATTCAAAACAGGAACTGTGAAATCAAGATTTTTTAATTTAGTAAGATAATTTTTATCGTAATTTCTGGCATTCTTTAAAACGCATGCCTCTTTATTTACCAGAAAAAATATATACTCAAACTCTCTGATGACTTTTAAGCTCGCCGGAGAATTTTCAATATAACTGGGATCAAATAAAAAAGATTCGTAGTCGAGATCGACTTTGTAGGTCTTCACTACCAGCTCTTGCGGTTGGTGACATTAAATTCGTCACGGTAACTATCCAGGCTTGAAATAAAATCCTGGTCCAGCCCGGCCTTTGTGCGAATCTCTTTATCGAAGTGAATTCCTTTTGACCTGGCAGGAGTCATAACTCCGGGAAGATGATCTTTATAGTAATTCCATAAATTTTTATCGCCCTTCCACTGGTTCAACCAGTGAGCACCAAGGGCGACGTGAGAAATTTCATCTTCCAGAACTATTCTCATCATGTCTGCACTTTTTGTATCATCAACGGCCCTGAAACTTTTTTCGTAGAACTGGGCGAAGTCCAGATTGGCCGATTCAAAAGTCAGGGCCATTGCAGAATAAAAATGAGTTGCTGTCGGGCATTTATCCATCCAGGTCCAGAAAAAATCATTGAGAGGAAAGTCGCCAAACTCAACTCCGAATTCTTTCATGCGGACGATATACATCTTTAAATGTTTTTGTTCATCCTGAATGGTCTTGATTAAACCCTTCTTAAACTGAATCATATCCCGTCCGGTATCAGGATAGAGTAACAAAGCAGCGGCCATCATTTCGATTGCCAGAAGTTCGTGGTTGGCAAAAAAGTGCAATGCAAGTCCGCGCTTTTCTTCCAGGTGAAAACTTGTATTGCGTGGGAATTTAATTTGTTCGTTATTAATCTCGAGGCGCTTTGTGCGCCCCGGATTTTTTGGTAGTGAATAATTTTCTAAGATTGAAGAGAGCTCGAGGTCTTTAGAAGATAAAAGTTTATCGTCTAAACTTCCTCCTTCTAAAATCTGTCTGGCGTACTCTCTGTAATGCATAACAATCTCATTATCTCTTCGGCTTGCCAGCAAACTTTCTTTTCTTAGAAGGTTTCCCCTGACGGAAGTTTTCTTTCGTCGAGCCCATTGCTGAAGCTAGATTAGAATTCTTTTCACCCGGTTTTCCGGTATTCCCTCTTCTTTGCGGGAATGGTCTACGGGTGAAACGTCTTTGCTGGAAACACTCTTCACAGATCGCAAATTTTGCACCGTCAGCCAGTTTTGATCCGCAGCTTGAGCAAGTTGGTGTGATCTTGTCAGAAAGAAGTGTATTGAGTTTATCGATCGCTGCCAGTTTGTTTTCCAGCAGGTCTCTTTCTTCGAATTCAAAGTTTTTATTGTTAAAGTGACGAGCTAACCACTGGTAAAGCTCAACACATTTAATTGTTGTCTCAAGATAATCGATTTCGTTTGAAGCAAAGTTAATGTGCTCATTCTTAATCGTTTCATTCGTTACATATTTCTTCAGGATCCATACATAGTATTGAACGTGTTCCAATAAACCTAAGTTTACAGGAGCGCAGGCAAAACCAAAAATCTCTGCTGATGAAAGTGTGTGAGCGCTGTCGATATCTTCAACCGTTTCTGCAAGCTCGATCATTTCTTTAAGCTCTACACAGTAAAACGGTTTTGTGAACGTCATCGTGTTGAAGAGTCTTAAAAATTCTGAAAGTCTCAGGATTGGCAAATTGTGTGATGATAGTGCATTGTTAACTTTCGTAAAAATATCAAGATCGGGACCTACCATACTTTGAGTCTGTTGATCCAGAGTTGTATCAAGAGCATCCTGAATGTCTGCAAGACCTTCTTCTACTTTTTGTAGACATGTAACCTTTCCTACAGGGAAACGCTGGAAGCGTCCCGCACGGCCGGCAATCTGTTTAATCTCACTTACTGTAATCGGATGTTCCTGAGAGTTGATATGTTTTGTTAAGGTAGAAAAAACAATTCTCTTAATCGGTAAGTTCATCCCCATCGAAATGGCATCAGTACTTACGATGATGTCTGTAATTCCCTTATCAAATTTACGGGCCTGTTCACGACGAACTTCCGGAGAAAGCATTCCGTAAATAATAGAAACTTTAAATCCAACCTGTTCTAGATCGTATTTATATTTAAGTGCATTTCTTCTTGAGAAAACAATCAATGCATCTGACTTTTGCAATTGAGCGAGAGTAATTGTATTCGGTTCTACTTCAAGCGCAGTCATACGTTCGTAATTTTTTACGATCAGTTCATCACCGCAAAGTTCTGTGATCTGCTTAACAAGATCTAAAACAGATCCATCTCCGCAAACATGAACTTCATACGCGTGCAGATTAACCAGAGCACGGGTCCATGCCCATCCTCTTTGTTTATCTGTGATCATCTGAATTTCATCGATAACAGCGCATGTGAATTCTTCACTCAGTTTTGCCATCTCGATCGTTGAAGAATAGTGAGTCGCACCTTCTACTTCAATAATTTCTTCACCTGTAAGAAGTGTAGTCTTTGCTCCCAGGCCGTTTAATGTATCGTAAAGTTCGGCAGCTAAAAGTCTAAGAGGAGCAAGGTAACAGCCTTTTTTCGCCTTAGAAAGTGCCTGAATAGCGTGATAAGTTTTACCGGAGTTTGTTGGACCCATATGGTAAATAATTTTGCGTGGAACTTTTCTTGCGTGAGAGTGGATCCAGAATTGTCCCAGATACTCCTGAAGAATGTTCGACGAGATATCTTTTCTTTTTAAAATCAAAATTGATTTTGTAAGTTTCTTAAATTCCCCAATCAGGTATTTTTCATGGCGCCAGATATTGCTGGAAAGTTGTTTGAAGAAACGGTGGTATTCTTCATCACTTACTAAATCAGGGTTCAAACCTTCTTCTGCTAATTGTCTGTGGAAAAATAAAATCAGGTTTCGTGAGTGGTCTTTTGCCAGAGCATTTGGATAAGTAAAAGTCTCTTCAGTCATAACCTTGATTTGAGACTCAAGGCGATTCAATGAAGATTTTTTTAATCTGAACTGAACCTGCTGGAATTTTTTATCAAGAGTTCTTAAAAGATTTTGATAAATCAAAGAAACGTCAGCAATACCTTCGCCTTTTTCAGCAGCGATATGTTCTTCGATTTTTGTTTTCGTTTCGTTGATGGCAGCAACACATTCTTCGAAAATCACTTCACGAACGCGTGTTCTGTAATCTGCAAGACAGGCCACACACTGACAAGTCAGGTTGCTGGTCTTTAATTCAGGATTAAAATTTTCTTTTAATAAAACCTGAGTCTGAACGTGGTTGGCCTCTTTTCCATCTGCCCATTTTTTTAAAACAGCATAATGAAGATCAAGAACAGCAGGATTTAATCCCCCATCCTGACCGAAAAAGAAAATTTCTTTTTCAGGCATTAAACAGTCATCTACAAAAATAATATTTACGATGTTGTCTCTTTGAAGGAAATCAAAGAAGTTTACATACTCAGTGTTGAAGACGGAAACCAGTGATGGATACTGTTTAAAAATATTCCAGATTGCGGTCTGGGTTTTTTCTACGAAATTTAAAACGATCTCAGCATCTTCATTTGTACGAAGGTAGTCGTCGTTTTCTGCAAAAGAATGAATTTTAATGAGAGTCTTTCTTTCGGTATCAAGAAGATTTCTAATACCCTGGTAATCTGGGAGGACGGGAAAATCAGTCGTGCTCAATAAAAATTCCTTTTTAATAGTTCACGACTGATTATATCACTAACAGTCTTATCGGTCTAATTCTACGATGTAAGCAAGTGCCATTTTTGCAAACTTAGCAGCATGCGAAGCATTTCCACCTGAAACAGACAATGTGTCTTTTGCTGTATGAATATTGTGGTTCATATCATCCATTTTTGCTTCGAAAGGCATTGAAGCAGGATAACCTTGTGCGTTCCAAGAAGCGTGGTCAGAACATCCGTATCCACATTTATCAAATCCCCATTTAATACCCGGAACATATTTATCAATGATTGATCCAACGAAATTATTTTGCTGTACGTTCGTGTAGTCAGTCATCATGACGATATCAAGATCTTTTGTTCCCTGAAAGTTCGTCATATCAAGTTGCATAACTCCGATAACGTTGACGTTAGCTGCTTTAAAACTTTTTGAAATTTCTTTTGATCCTAAAAGACCAACTTCTTCTGCTGCATAGGCCATAAACTTAATTGTTTTTTGCGGCTGGTATGAATTGTCAGTGAGAATTCTGACAACTTCAGTAATTGTAGAAATACCTGAAGCGTTATCGTCAGCTCCTGGAGCAGTTGCAGATGATCCACCGAAAGATCCGTTGATTGAATCCTGGTGTCCGCCGAGAACGATGACATCATCAGACTTGCCTTTAAGCGTTAGAATGATTGATGGTTGATCCCATTGTGAGTGTGGGAAATATTCAACAGTCGCATCCGTTCTGTTTTTTACGATCGCACTCCACATTTCTTTGATGTAGGCAGCAGATTGTTTTCCGAACTCGCCTTTGTAGTAACGATTTTTAAACGAAGAAAGTTTAGTGATGTTCGCTAAAATATTTTCTGCTTTTACTTGTTCAACCATTGGCTTCACAAGTTCTTCCTGATTAATCGTGTAATCAGCGAATGTATTATTTTTTGCAAAAAGCTGAGCACCATCTTGTGAGTGAAGAAGATTCATTGCATCTGCTTCATCATCATGAACCATAAATCCACCGCAACGGTTGAAGTTTTTATGCATCAACATTGAAAGCCATGGAAGAGCATCTTCATCAATCTTCAGAATGGAAATTCCATCCTGAGTTGAAATTTCCTGCACTCTGCTTTTGAAAGTTTTTTGAGAAAATTTAAGTGCGTCTGAATCGATGGAGATATAAACATCTTTTGAATTTTCAGCTGCGATTGTCTGGAATGCCGGTGCTGCAGTCATTACTACTGCCAGTAGTAATCCATTGAGAGTTTTCATAATTAACCTAATCCTTTTAGTTACAAATCATCCTTGATTACTAAAAAGTCTGGTATAATTCATATGAATTGTCTAATTTTCTGTCCTTTTCTCTTCTTACTTCTTACAATTAATTAATACATCCGACATTGGGGCTTTTATGATTTCAACATGGCTTACAAAAACTTTTAACATTAAGTACCCAATCATTCTTGCTCCTATGTTCTTAGTTTCTAATAATAAAATGCTGGTTGAGGCCTATAAAAATGGATTCATTGGATGCATTCCCTCACTGAATTACAGAACTCCAGCAGAGTTTGAAGCAGCAATGGCGGATTTACGCTTACAATGCGATGGCAAATTCGGAATCAATCTCATAGTAAATAAGTCAAACGTTCACTTAAAAGATCATCTCGATGTACTGGAAAAATATCCGCCCGCATTCGTCATCACTTCACTTGGTTCTCCAGAAGAAGTTATCAGAAGATTAAAACCACTTGGCGTAAGAATTCTTTGTGACGTTGTTGATGTTGAGTATGCAGTAAAAGTTGAATCTCTCGGTGCCGATGCACTGATCGCTGTCAATTCAGGTGCCGGCGGACATGCTGGAAATATTGCTCCTTCCATTCTGGTTCCTATGCTTATGAAAGCAACCAGGCTCCCGGTTATTTCGGCAGGTGGAGTAGGAACAGGTGCAGGACTTTTATCAGTTCTTGCTCTTGGATCAGAAGGAGTTTCAATCGGATCACCGTTTATTGCAACAGTTGAATCTGGAGTATCAAAAGAATACAAACAGGCCGTCGTTGATTTCGGTGCTAAAGATATAGTGATGACTAACAAAATTTCCGGCAGCCCATGTTCAGTTATCAATACTCCCTATGTTCAGGAAATCGGAACTCAACAAAATTTTATTGAATCATTTTTAAATCACAACAAACAAGTTAAAAAATATGCCAAGATGCTGACTTATTATCGCGGTATGAAAGCTGTCGAAAAGGCTGCTTTCGCTGCCACTTATAAAACAGTGTGGGTAGCAGGTCCATCAATTGAATTTTCACATGCGATTGAAGATGTTGCGACGATTGCCAGAAGAATTATCAGTGAATATGAGGTTGCGTTTCAGTCACTGGCAGAGCGACAGGAAAAATAGGAAGCAATGGAAGTTCGATGACAAAACTTGTGTTCGCACAAGTTGTATCATAATAAAGTTTTCCCTTATGATCTTCAATAATCCCTTTTGAAATTGAAAGACCAAGGCCAGTTCCTTTACCTACTTCTTTTGTTGTAAAAAACGGCATCATGATTTTCTCCAGTACTTCAGGATCAATTCCATCACCACTGTCTGTCACACTGATTCTGCAGATTTGATCAGCATGAGAAACTTTTAATTCCACCCATCTTACATTGAGATTTTCAACTGCATCATAAGCATTGTTTAAAAGATTTACCAGAACCTGAAGCAATTGGGCCGCTCTTCCGTTCACATATAATGATTCGTCAGCGTCCATATCTAATTTCAAATCAATTGAATGAAATTTAAATCTTTCACGCGAGAACTCAAGCGTTTCATTTACAAGTGTAGAGACCTGAACTTTTTCCATCAAATCATTTTCAGCATTTCGTGAGAAAGATCTCAGACCTCTGATAATCGATCCGATTCGTTTGGCAGTAATCTGGATATTAGTTAATTCATCGCTGATTGAATGGTTTAATTTTTCTGTTTCAGAAACTGAATCAGCATGATTGAATTCCAGTCTGCGTTTTAAAAGAGATGTTTTACCAATGATAATTGTCAGCGGATTATTAATTTCGTGGGCAATCCCACCGGCCATTTCCCCCAGAGATGACATTTTTGCAGAGGCCACGAGTTTTTCTCTCTGGGAAATAACAATGGCTTCGGCCTGTTTTCTTTCAGTGATGTCACGAACGCAGGCCTGAAGAACCATTTTCCCATCATAAGAAAAAGCTGTAAATAAAACTTCTGCCGGAAATATTTTTCCGTTTTTCTTGCAAAAAGTCCACTCGTGCTGGCTTACACCATACTCAAAAGCTCTTCTGATATGCTCCTGCGATTTCATGAAAGAGTCGCTTCCGTCATTCTGGAATGCGGGAGAGAAATCAGCAGGTGAATGAGAAATAAATTCTTCTTTAGAATAAAGACCGAATAATTTTAACGTACGCATGTTGCAGTCAAAAAATCCGTCTTCTGAAATAAGCATAAGGGCATCATTAGAGCCTTCAAAAATTGAATGAAGTTTTGATCGTTGACGTTCCATCTCGTGCTCAGTTTCTTTTCTCTCTGAAATGTCAGCAATGGTTCCGACCATTCTACGTGCCTTACCCATCAGGTCCCGGCTTACGATCATTCCGCGTGCCATAACCCATTTATAAGTTCCATTTTTACAGCGTAGTCTGCATTCAGTGACAAAATTTTCACGCCCTTTAAAATGCGCATTTAAATCATCAGTCACTTTTTGTAGATCATCCGGATGTATACGAATTTCCCACTCAGTGTATTCATCTTTAATTTCGTCTTCAGAATATCCCATCAAAAGTTTAAAACGCTTGCTAAAGATCGCTCTTCCAGATGGAACATCCCAGTCCCATACACTGTCTCCTGCACCTTCCAGTGCAAACTTCCATAACTCTTCACTGGCAAGCAATTCTTTAGTTGTTTTGCTGGCAATACTAAGTGCACGTTTTTTTACAGTTTGAAGTGAAGCAATTAAAGTTCCAAGTAGAAGACTGATGATGGCCGCAATTGCACCTACCCATGAAGAAAAGGCGTCCTGATTTGAATAGAATGATGCCGAACCTTTAAACTTAAACAGGAAATCGTGATTTCCTATTCTGATTTTTTTCGTCATTTCGTTTGTCTTGGGAAGATCATCATAATTTTTTGAAGAAGAAATCAGCCCCTGACTCCCACCAAATTCATCAGTAATTCGATAACTGATTTCTTGTAAATTTCCACCATTGAATAAATTTTCAAAAAATTCTTTAACTCTAACTGGCGCATAAATCCATCCGACAAGTCGTTCTCTTCTTGAAGATACACTATCAGGTATCTCGCCTTGACTATAAAATGGATAAAAGAAAAGCATTGAAGGCTGAAGTGACGGGACATTCGAAAGAGTTAATTTTCCAGTTACTGTAGGCATTCCAGTATCCATCGCCAGGTCAGCATAATATTTTCTCTGTTCTTCAGAAGCAAGATCGAGACCTATCCTGTCTTTATTATTCTCCAGTGGCTCGATGAAAGTGACGACATAAGCTTCAGAGTTAAGTTTATTCTGGGTCAACGCCTCAGGACTCACATCTGGAATCAAATGATACTTAAATTCAGCATTCGATAATTTTTTCTTTTTGGCAAAAGAATCCATTTTATTTTTAGGAACGCGGAAAACAACTCCAAGATTCGTTACACCAGAAAGTTCATTCTTTATGAAATGATCATTTTCCAGGAAGGCTCTCCACTCATCCTTAGATACATTTTCACTGGCCGCAAATAACCTTGCACCACTTTGAAGGGCCGCAAAATACAAATTAACTTTTGTCTGAATCATCGGCTCTACGCCATCAACAATCATTTTTAAATGGTCATCAGAATCTTTGTTGCTCTTGAAACAAAAACCTAAAAATAAAAGTCCAGCAAAGAGCCAGCTGAAAAATAAAACAAGTGATGGCTGCTTCAGTGAAGACATACGCTTCAAATCTGCCATCATTAATGAGCTGACAGCGACACTTCCCAGAAACAATTGCAGGTTAACCAGATTTGCGTTCGTAGAGCCATGAATGAAAACCCCATAACCCATTTGTACGGTCATAATTCCCACTGCCGAAATGAGAATTGTACTTACAGCAACTCCTTGCTCTCCGGTCTGGGCAGCACACCAAAGGAGGAATGGAAAAATGAAAAATAAGTAAGGTGCACCTTCTGGTCTGATGAACATCAACCAGCAAAGGAAACTTCCGATGGAAATCAATGCAACGATCATCATTGGACTTACATTTTCTTTTTTTAATTCGTAATGGTTAAAAATATTTTTTGTAAAAGCGAAAACCAGAGGAAGTACCATCAATCCAGCGAGTACATCTCCTGTCCACCAAGTAATCCAGATTGAATCAAACATATTTCCGGATGAAGTACCTGAAAGAATCAGTGAAAGAGTTCCAGTCATCGCACTAATTGAAGAAGCAATTAATGAAGCCGTAACAATGGCAATTGTCCTGATATGAGGACTATCAATGTATTTTTTCTGGCTGAAAAAAAGTAAAATGATAGCGCCGATTACAGCTTCCAGTGTGTTGCCGATTGTTATGAAAGCAACTGCAGATATAGAAATAGCGCTAAGTAGATTTATAAAGAAGGCACCAATAGCAATTGAGGGCCAGTATCTCAGGCCGTAAAGAAAAAGAATCGCACAAGCAATACCTGTGACTGGCCATACCGGTGAAGCAGTTTCATTTATAGTGGCCATACACAGCCCGAGACGGGCAAATAGTAAGTAGATACCTAAAAAAATAAAACTTCTTACAAAGTAATTTTGCAAAAAACTTTCGATTGAAGATTTATTAATAGCTGCTAATTTCAAAAAAACCGGCCCTATTCAAATTAGATGTAATAAAGAGATTCATTTACCACCTGAACAGGAGTTTTGCCACTAGCGCAATATTAAGTTTTCCTCAATTAGCTGCGTATCCTGTAAAAACGGCACAAAAAAAGGCCCATCAGAGGGGCCTTTTCTATAAGTACTACTTTATTTAGCTGATCAAATTATTTCGCAGTCGATGGTCGCATACTCGTCTTTTACCTCAAGTTTTCCACTCAATGTTTGCTGAGTGTAATCAGTTGAGTAACTCATCATTTTTGCGATTTCGGGAATCTCGATTGAGATAGAATTCATTCGACCTTCAAAAACTGTCGCTTCAAATTGAACACCATTATGAACCTTGTTCATCGTTGCCATGGCGTATTCTGAGATAGGTGTTTCCACGATATCCGTATGAAATTTCGCCAGCAAAATACATTTTAAAATGGCCGCACCAATCATACTAATCCCCTTATTTTCCTAATAATCCTGCACGTCTTAGAAGTGCATCCGGATTAGGTTGTTTACCTCTGAAAGCTTCATATAATTTCATCGGGTGCTGACTTCCGCCTTTTGAAAGAACGTTGTCTCTGAATTTTTTAGCAACATCGCGGTTGAAAATTCCTTTTTCTTTAAAGAACTCAAACGCATCTGCATCTAAAACTTCTGCCCATTTATAAGAATAATAACCTGCAGAATAACCGCCGGCAAATATGTGAGAAAATGCTGTAGAAATACTGGTTCCACTGACACTTGGAAGGAAATCCATCTTGCTCGTCATACGAGTCTCGAATTCCTGGATGTCTTTAATCTCACCTGGATTAGACGAGTGCCATGCCATATCGATCGTTGCAAAACTTAACTGACGTAAAGTGGCGCGGCCTTCAAGGAAGCTTGAAGAGTCCTTGATCTTTTTAATAAGATCAGCAGGAATTTTTTCGTGAGTTTCGTAGTGTTCAGCAAAAAGATCCAGACATTCTTTTTCATATGCCCAGTTTTCTAAAATTTGCGAAGGAAGTTCAACGAAGTCCCAGTACACATTTGTACCCGACAGAGTTTCATATTGAGTGTCTGCCAGCATTCCGTGAAGAGCGTGACCAAATTCATGGAATAACGTCACGACTTCATCAAAACCTAATAGAGAAGGTTTAGTGGCCGTTGGTTTTGTGAAGTTACAAACGATCGCAACGTGCGGACGAATGTTCACTCCACCGTCAATCTTCTGTCCGCGGAAACTTGTCATCCAGGCGCCGTTTCTCTTCCCTGCGCGCGGGTGAAAATCAGCGTAAAAAACTGAAATATGTTTTCCTGCTTCATCGAGAACTTCATAAGTTTTTACGTCCTCATGATAAACCGGAATATCAAAACGTTGCTTGAAAGTTAATCCGTAGAGTCTGTTTGCCACCTGAAAAACACCATCGATAACTTTTTCAAGTTTAAAATACGGACGAAGCATTTCGTCGTTAACCTGGAATTTTTCGTTCTTTAATTTTTCAGCGTAATAAGCCGTATCCCATTTCTGTAGATCATCGATTCCATCAAGTTTTTTAGCGTACGCTTTAAGTTCTTCAGTTTCTTTAACTGCAGCAGGTGTTGCATGGTTAACAATGTTTTCCATGAATTCAAAAACTGTCTTAGGATTTGAGGCCATTCTCTCTTCAAGAACAAAGTGAGCATGCGATTCGTATCCAAGAAGGTTTGCTTTCTGATGGCGAAGTGTTGCGATCTCTTTAATGATGTCTCTGTTGTCAGTCTCGCCTGCCTTGAATCCTTTTGTTGAATTTGCCAGCCATAATTGCTTACGAAGCTCGCGGTTTTCAGCATAAGTTAAGAATGGAACCACACTTGGATACTGAAGTGTGAAGGCCCATTTCCCTTCATGACCTTTTTCTTTTGCCGTCGTCGCCGCAGCTTCAATAACATCAGAAGGAATTCCTTTCAGGTCAGATTCTTTTTCAATTAAAAGTAGATAGTCATTTGTTTCTTTCAGAATATGATCACCAAACTTCAGACCTAATGTTGAAAGTTTAGTTGAAATTTCTCTCATCGTTTCTTTTTGAGTATCATTTAAAAGTGCACCGTTTCTTACAAAACTTTTATAGCTTTTTTCAAGAAGCATTAGTTGTTCAGCATTTAATTTAAATTCTGATTTGTGATCCCAGACACGTTTAATTTTTTTGAAAAGATCAGCATCAAGACTGATATCGTTACCGTATTCAGTAAGAAGAGGAGAAAATTCTTTTGCGATCTCCTGAATCTTGTCATTTGTTTCTGCCGAGTGAAGATTGAAGAAAATACCT
>JACMNL010000065.1 GCA_014378525.1 Bacteriovorax sp. | reverse complement strand
GATCACTCCGTTTATCACGGAAGAACTATGGTCGTACTTAAAAGACCCGAGCGAAGATTTATTAATTGCGCAAGATTACCCTGAATACGATCCGAAGCTGGAATTCAAAAATGACCAGGACCAGATGAACAAGTTCGTTGAGGTTGTAACTTCAATCAGAAACCTTCGTGCAAGTGTTAACATCAAACCAAAAGATGAAGTTAGTGTTGAACTATTCACTGACAACCAGGACCTGATTACTTATTTCCGCGCTAATCTTGTTAACTTCCAGGAACTGGCACGAGTAAAGAATCTCTCAGTTGGTAATAAAGAATTAAACCGTCCTAATAAGTCGATTGTGAACGTGTTAACTCACACTGAAGTTTTCGTACCTCTTGATGGTGTAATCGATCTTAAAGAGCAGGTTGCACGTTTAGAAAAAGAGCTGGCAAAAACAAATGCTGATTACCAGAAATATGTATCACGTATGAATAATGAAAACTTCATGAAGAATGCGCCTGAAAATGTCCGCGCAGAAGTTATTGAAGGTGAAAGAACTCTGAAAGAAAAAGTTCAATCATTAGAAGAAAATCTAGTCCAATTCAAATCATAATTATCAAATTTTAAAAGGGCCTCTCGGGGCTCCTTTTATTAAATTCCTTAAATACCCGATTCAAATAGTCACTGGCATTTGTAAAATTTTCTACTTTAGGTAGAATGATTATAAATTACATTAAGAATATTATCTTTTGGATCTACAAATGCTAAAAAAACTTGTTCTGCTCTTTATGTTTTCATTGAGTACTTATGCCGAAATACCAAAAAGTTTGAGAATAAGAATTACTAACGAACTTAGTAAAGACAAAGAATTTCAAAATGCATATCTAAACTATTTGGACTCTTTTGAAAATTTGTATGAATTAAATTTATATAAGCAAAAGGATAAATTTAAAATTGAATATCTAAAATATTTAAAAAACAAAAACTGTATGTTTTTCTTATCGAATTTAGAAAGTTTAGAACAAGTATCAAATTACGCTGAAGAGATGGAGAAGAAGAACACAATGCTTCCAAACTATAAGGAGGTTCAACAATTGCTTAATGAGTTCATTGAGGTAAATGATACGTACACATCGTCCCCTAAATTTGATGGTTATAAATTCTGTAGTTTCAAAGTCTCAAAAGAAAGAATTAAGGACAATTTAAAAGACCTAGATGATTCAGTCATATTAAGGGCGAATATTAATCAAAATGAAAAAGTTGATATTCTTTTAAAAGATTCTTCATTGAAAAGATCTTTTGAAGCAATGATTAAAAACTTTTCAGATTCTCACATCAACACAAAACTTAATTTAGTAGATAGAAAAAAATTATTTGATCACGCTGCGGATGATTTGCAATGTGTACTATACTTTGCTCCATTTAAAAAAATAGATACTATTTTAAACTTAATGCTATCAATTGAAAATGACTTTAAAAACAATCACACTTACAAAGATTATAAGGAATTAGAATCCTTAACTCCGATGACCCCAAATCTACTTAACGGGGATTATAAAAAATGTTCAATTAAAATAACTAAAGAAGAGATTAAAAAATATGAATTAATCAAACTTCAAGAGCAACTTGAAACTGAGACTGAATACAACACATTCATGTCACTTAAGAAAAATTCATATACTGCAGTTAGTGAACTTGTAGATAATTTATCAAAGAATATTTCGTCTGGCATTGATCCAGTTTTAAATAAAAAAATATTTTTAAAAATTATTATTCCTACATTTGAAATGTTGAATCAAACAGCTGCTAGTTCTTTAGCGATTTTAAATACAAAACCTGGATGCAGCGATGATTTAAAGAAATTAACTCCTGAATGTATCTTAGATCCAAAACTAAATCTCGTGAAGCCATTTCCTTTTTTGCTAATTTCATTCTGTACACAAATGCATAAGAAAGAATTAGAAAATTCTTGTTATAAAGAAGAAATTAACCCTGATAAGATTATTTCAAATTCAGAAATTCAAAAAATATTAAATTCACCTGTTTCAAATAAGCTTGAGCTAAATCAAGTCCTTTATACTATTTCTAATTCGAAAGACCCCATCAAAGAAATAGATAATATTTTTTTAAAAATTATAGTTCACAATCAGGCAGATGATGATGTCCTAAATAGCCTAGTATACATTATGAAAAAAAATGACTCACTTTTTTCAAAGCAAGAGTTGATTATCCATCAAGTTTCGGAATCACAAAAGCTTGATCGAAAAACGATGGCTGCCGTCGCAAATTATATTGGAAGTTCGAAAATAATTATTAAGGATGCAAATAATATACTAATTAAAATTGTTCAGTCGAAGAAGGCAGACGCTTACTGCTTCCAAGAAGTTGCAAAAGCTATAGATACTTCAAAATCATTAATATTAGACGCATTAAAAACTTTACAGTACATAGTTGATTCTCAAATCGCTGATACGGCTTCACTCGAAGCTGTTGCAAGAACGATTGATAGTAGATATGTGCCTATACCTGCTGACAATAATATAATTAATAAATTATTTAATTCACCTTTCGTAAATGAAAAAATAATCAGATCTATTACCTCATCGTTGGCGCATTTGAATAATAAAACACGTGAACCAGAAAAAATAATTCAACAAATACTTAGCTCACAAAAGCTCACAGGCTATATTCTCGGTGACATTGCACTCATTCTAATAATGGCCCCCAACGAATCAATCAAGAACGAAGAGATTTTAAATCAAATTTTATCTTCTCAGAAAATTAACAGCTATGCGCTAGGTGAAGTTGCTTATGCAATAACTGATTCTAGTCCAAGAATCGGTGAAACTAGTGCTAAAAATATGTTTCAACAAATTATTGATTCACCTTTGATGGACACTAAGTCTTGTATGAGAGTTGCAGAGGCTATAAAAAATTATAAATTTCCTAACCAAATTTCAAATGAAATGATTGAGAAGATTAATAACTTAAAAAATTGTAAAAATACGAAGATTGATATTGCAATGTTCATGATTAAATTTGGAACTTCATCAAAAAATGAACTCGATAAAATTTTGCAAGAAATATTAAATTCTCCAGATTCAAGTTCCGATAACTTGAGCAGCTTGAATTATGCAATCGGAAATTTCAAAAGTGATTATCCAAACATTGATCTCATACTTAAAGCACAGCTAATCTCTCCTAAGGCAAATGATAAGGTTTTAAGCTCAATTGTTTATGTCATTAGTCACTCAAAGACACCTGTCAATGGAGCTGATCAAATATTACAATCAGTGATGCTTTCGCCAAATGCAAGTACAGAAACCTTTGATCAAATTATTAATAATATAAAATTTTCAAAAGTTAAAAATCCCAATTCAGGAAAGCTATTACAACAAATTATTGATTCACCAAAAGCAACTAAGAAAAATTTAGATAATGTTTCAGAGACATTAAGTACAGTAGTAATACAAGAAGAGGAATTTTTAAAAATCTTTCAAAAGATTATTAAATTACCTCTCTCTGACGGTGAAACTTTGTCCTTTGTAGCATTGGCCGTTGCTAGCTCTAAGGGATCAATAGAGAAACTAGAGAATATTTTAGATCAAATTGAAAAGTCACCACTCGCTAATGTGAACACACTAAAATCTGCACAAGTCGCAAGAAACCGTATAAAATTAAAAAAGAGAGCAAAAAAAATCAAAGAAGAAGTTAAAGAAAAATCGTTTTTTGAATGGTTAATTGGAGTCTTTAGTTGAGTATAGAAAAAAGGCTCCCTAAGGAGCCTTTTTTATTTCTCAACTACGAGATTTTTAATTTCTTTTTAAGTGCTTCGAAAGTCTTCTCTTCACGAATCGCATACATCATATTGCTCTTGATCTGCTCATTAGAAGAATAATATTTCTTAACAGTTTCAACATCAATCCCAGCTGTCTTAGCAGACTCTTCAAGCTTGTTGTTGAAGTCTGTTTCAGTTGTTTCAATCTTAAACTCTTGAGCTAGATGATCTAACACAAGTCCTGATCTAACCTGGAACTCAGCTTTAGTGTGGATGTCTGCTTTCCATCTTTCGAAGTACTCAGCAACCATCTGCTCATTGAAGCCTTGAGACTTAAGGTTTTTAGCAAGATCGTCTTGAAGATATTTTTCCTGGTTCTGAACAAGAGTTGCAGGAACGTCGAATTTATTTTCGTTAACAAGTTTTTCAAGAATGTCTGAGTGAAGTTTTTCAGCTGCAGTTCTTTCTTTTTGAGCAACTAATTGCTTCTTGTTTTTATCGTTGAAGTCAGCAACCGACTCGTATCCGAATTCTTTTGCCAGTTCATCGTTAAGTTCAGGGTATTTTTTTTCTTTGATTTCTAAAAGTTCAACTTCGAAAGTTACTTTCGCGTTTTGAAGTTCTGAAGCATGGTAATCGGCCGGGAAAGTTAAAACGATATTTTTCTTATCGCCTTTCTTTAATCCCATCATTCCATCTTCGAATCCTGGAATAAATTGTCCTGAACCAATTTCAAGAAGGTATTCAGAACCTTTCATGTTGTCCGGGCGAGTTCCGTCTGGCTTAATACCTTCAAAATTGAATACTGCGAAGTCACCTTTTTTAAGAGCGTGTTTTGCATCTGCAACTTCAGTCATCTCAGCTTTTGAACCAAGATAGTTGTTAGTCATTTTATCCATATCGTCTTTTGAAACGTCAGCGCTTTCTTTTTTGAATGAGAAAGATGTGTAGTCGGAAAGTTTGATTTCCGGGAATACTTCAACAACAGCATCGAAAGAAACAGATTTACCTGCATCGTACTTTACGTTTTCGAATGCCGGGTATCCAACAGTCTTGAATTTTTCTTTTGTCACAGCTTCGAAAAGTTGTGATTGAACGAATTGATTAAGAGCATCTGATTCGATTTGTGGTCCGTAAACTTGCTCTACCATTGATAGAGGAGCTTTACCTTTTCTAAATCCTTTAACGTTAGTTGTAGCTTGTTTCTTAACAACTGCCGCTTTAACTTCTTTTGATAGGTCTAGAGTTGCGAAATTGAACTCCAGTTTTTTTGTGCATCCATTGACGCTTTTTACTGTGTAAGACATATAAATCCTCGCTTAAAAATAGTTCTCCAAAACTATTATTAAGGGCCATAATTGTCAATGTAATGCTGTGGTTTTCAGAGGGAGATTAGAAACTAATAGTGGACTTCTTTGAGATACAATCCCTGAGGTGGAGCTGTAGGCCCCAGACGATTTTTTAGAGGTGTTTTAAGTGATTTTTCTAGATCTTCGAGTGTAATTTTACCTTTGCCCAGACTAATTAATGCACCCATCATAAGGCGAACCATCTGCTTTAAAAAGCCATTGCCGATAACTTTGAAAACATAATACTCTGAGGCAAAATTCTTCCAATGGCCCGTCGAGTCTAAACGAACTAACTCACAGGACATAATTTTACGCACAGTGCTCTCAACTTCCGTTCCCACACACTGATAATTACTAAAATCGTGTTCTCCACAAAAAATGGCACAACCTTTTTTCATTAACTCAATATCGAGGTCACCAGGAAAATAAGTAAGGAGATCATTCGCAAACGGAGACAACATTGAATCATTGGAAAAAACATAATTATATTCTTTGGATTTAGCAGAAAAAATCGGATGAAAATTTTCAGGAGCTACAACCGCATCGATCACGCGAATATCTTCCGGCAACATCGAGTTCATAGCTCTCGCTAAATTATCCGCAGGAATATCGACAGGAATTTCAATGCGCATCACTTGAGCAAGCGCATGCACACCTGCATCTGTTCTCCCCGAGCCCACTGACTTAACATCTTCTGATTTCGAAAGAATTTTTAAAGCTGAATTGATTTCACCCTGGATCGTAAGATCTTCCGCCTGAACCTGAAACCCATGATAGCGGGTCCCCTTATAAGAAACAGTGATCTTATAAATATTCAAATGTAAAACCTATCCCGAATGATGTTCCTGAAACTTTTATCGGATCAGCAAAATGAGAATAACTTTCGTTTCTGATTTCGATGTTCATGAATAAATTTGTAATCTCACTCGAAGTGAAAAGTTCATAAGCAGCATCATCATTGAAACCCATCAGGTTAATTTTGAACTGCATACTTGCAAAATACCCGGGGCTGAACTGGTATTTTCTTTTTCCTACTTCACCACGTTCATAATCGGATCTGTCCTGAAGTAATGTCATCACACTTGGACCTGCAGTTCCTGAAAGCTTGAACCATGTTGAAACCGGAATTTCCAGACCAAACCCTGCATCGAGAGGAAACTCCCAAAGCTTGAAGACAGCATCACTTCGTGTATTGTCTACGAAAAATCCCTTACCACTGTTAAACCCGATTCCACCACCTACTGACCAGTGAAAATTTAAAAATGCTGTTTTAAAAATATAAGAATCATTTCTGATGTGAAGAGTTCCCCCTTTCACACTTTTTGATCCGGTCGAAATTGTTCTGTCGATAATGTCGTTGTTCGATCCGTATGAATATCTATCTTTGATGAATGAAAGATTGATTCCGCCCGTTGAAGCTTTTCTGAATTCTTTCGTCAGCTTTTTTTTATCGAGATCAATATAGTTTTCCTGCTTCTCGAAAGTTCCGGGAGGCGTATAACCCATATCCTGAATTTTAGTTTTTGCAGAAACTTTATCGGTTGTTACTTCTTTCACGCCGTGATTGAAAATAAAATCTTCACCATTTGATTTCGAGTTTTCGACATTCTCGCCAGACTCACCACCAACCAGATAAGGACTATTGCCCTTTACTGTACTAGTCCCTAATGTATCTTCAACACCACTGTCACCTGCTACAGAATGATCAAGATCAGTCGCCTGAATGGCCATCGGCAATGAGATGAGTGCGATAATTAAAGCTAGATTCCTTCTAAGCATATCAATACTCCTACATAAGTATTTTTTGAGAGAATTTTAAAAAACTATTTAGTCGTTGTTGTCATCGTCATCTAATTCACTCTTCCAGTGAAACATATTTTCGAGAACGCCTTTATTTCTAAAGTAATAAATAAGTGATCCAATAACATACGTAAGAATCAATCCACCAATCATGATTTCATGGAAGGCCAGAATCAGAATCAGAAGAACAAAAATTATTAACAGCACTCTTTTCTTATGACTCTTAACCCACGGTGAATTCTTGAAAGAATTGAAGGGAATATTTGAGATCATCAGGAAGGCGTAAAATAAAACGTAGATAATAGCAATGATCGGATGATCGGAAATTCCAGCTTCAGGATACTCACCTGTAAAAAGAATTAGACCAACGATTGCAAGTGCTCCACTTGGAATAGGAAGCCCCTGAAAAAAATCTGAACTGACTTTATCGATATTAGCATTGAAGCGCGCCAGTCGAAGTGCACCACAAAGAAGAAAAATAAAAGAAGTGATGAGACCGATGCGTCCCATATTCACAAAAAACTTGTTATAAACTAAAAACGCCGGCGCCACACCAAACGTAACAACATCAGAAATTGAATCGAACTGTTCACCGAAAGCTGATTGAGTTCCTGTCATGCGTGCAACACGTCCATCAACTGAATCAAATACTGCACCTAAAACTAAAAGCATTGATGCCTGATAAAATTCACCTTTCCATCCCAGAATAACCGAGAAAAATCCGCAGGCCATATTCAGTGCCGTGAACGTATTTGGAAGAAAAAATGCCAAACGGCGTGGAGTATTTAACATTTATAATAACCTTTAAGCGTGGTCAGGAATTACCGCCATGATTGTCTCACCGGCCGTAACTTCATCATTTGTTTTTACTAGTATCTCATATTTTTTCGGTAAATAAAGCATCACGGTACCTCCGAAGGGAAAGTATCCGATATTTACTCTTCTTCCACCACGATCTCCGGGCATCACCATCAATTCCGGCCACAATCCTAATTTACACTTAAAAAAAGTAAGTCCGACAGTTTCACCACGATTATCGAGGGCCATACTTACGCCCTTTCCTTCTTTGGTTCCGATAACTTCTTCAGCAATTTTTGTTCTAAAGAACGACTGCCCCTTGAGAATCATCAATGTTTTTATTTCTGACGACAATGGCATGAAGATTCCCATCTCTTTCCACCACGGCACCATGATCTGGATTTCCATCAACTGATCGCCATACATCCCATGTGAAACGTTGTTTTCAATATGCAGGATTTTTCCATTGGCAGGTGCGAAGATCACTCCTTTCGTAATCATAGGGTCATCACGAAAGTCATTTCTATTTCGTCTCAATGAAACGTACAAAATAATATAAGCAAAAAAAGAAATCAGAAGAATTTTATAAAATCCGCAAACCCAGAATATAAAAAACAGTATGAAAGCAAGCGTATTAAATTTGGCAGGAAGATAAGACTTCAACATCTATTTAAATTCCTCATCCAGTGTTCTGAAATAATATGGCGGCTCTCTCAGTTGCAACTTAAATACTTTCGAAAAAATCTCTGTAGAATTATTTTTTATTAACTCTTTCGTCGTTTTCAAATGACCAAAATCTTTATTATCTGCTGATAATGTAAAACCCAGCTCAGGATCGATGATTTTAAAGTCAGCAGAATTTACCAGTTCTTTTTCGCTCAGACCTGATTTTTTATCCCAGTTATAAATAAACACTTGCCCTTTAAAAGCATTAGTCACCCAAAAACCTTTCACCACTCCCGTCAGTTCAGGAACATCAAAATGATGAAACGAAAAAACTTTTTTTTCATCCCACGCTAAAATTTGCGCGATTCCTTCTCCCAGTCTCATCCCGGTATAAGAACCGGGACCAGCCGAGAAAAAGAAATTCATATTTTTTAAATCGAGTTTGTATTTTTGAACAAGATTATAAATCTCAAAGTGAATAACTTCGGAAGGCTTTTTTTCATTAGTGTCTGCATACTCGACCCAATTAAAATCTGAATCGAGCAAACCTATAACAAGTCCTGAAGTACTATCTACATATAACGAATGCATTAAAAGAACCTGGTCACATCATTGAAAATTGCACCAACCATTAACATTAATAGTACTGATAATCCAACCTGTTGAGCGATTTCCATTTTTCTTCTTGAAAGCGGCCCGCGATTAATAATCTCAAGCGCGATGAACATGATATGCCCACCATCCAGAACAGGAATTGGAAATAGGTTAATTACACCTAGGTTTACAGATATCAGCGCCATCAACTGAAAGAAATACGATAGTGATGTGTTGAATGAATCATGAGCTACTTTACCAATTGCCAGTGGCCCGCCGATAGATTTCAGTGAAACCTGATTCGTTAATAATTTAACAAACCCATCAACAGTTTTTTTCATTGAGTCCCACGTACGGCTCATCGCCACTGCCGTTGAACTGAATAATCCTTTTGATTTCGTAAGTACAAAATTAGTTTTTAAAACTTCGATGAAGCTATAAACACCAAGAAGCTTGACCGGCTTCCCGTCCTGCGTACTAAGTTCCGGAGTCACAGCAATCTTCTTTAATTCACCTTTGCTGTAAACTTCCACTACAACACTTTCTTTTGGAATCGTCTGAAGCTTAGTTCTCAATTCTTCAAAGCTGTGAACTTTCACACCTTCAAGACTTACGAAAATATCGTCGCCCTTGATTCCCACTTTATCAGCAGGAGAACCCATGTTTACACTTCTAACCATTAAGTCGATTGTGCGAAGCCCTTGCCCTTCAAGAATCAAAACCAGTGCACTTAAATCTTTATATGAAACAGGAATTTCTTTTCCTGCATTCAAATCAACTTTTACAGAATCAGCAGAAAGGTCTTCGCCTTTTATGATCGGATAAAGATAAAGAACTTTAACATTCTCTAAATTTCCAAGCTCTTCAAGCGAATGTTTGAACTCAACCTGCCCTTTCACTGCTGAAAGTACAAAACGGTTTGCATTGGCATCAACCAGATAAGGCTTTCTTAAAAACGGCGGAGCTTTCAACACTTCATCAAAAAATTTATCGCCAAGAAAGTTGACCGAAAGATCCATGCTCACATCATTTCTTTTGATAGTTAATTTACTAACAGTCGTATTCCCGTCAACCATCAGGTCAGAAGGATTATAAACTTCATTGTTATTAACTTTTACTAAAACGTCCCCAGTTCTCAACCCATTTAAATAAAGTGGAGAATCAGTCGTAATCGCACCGATTTTAATTTCAGGAATTCTTTCTCCAACAATCAACAGAGCAAAGAAAATAAAAAAAGCTAAAATAAAGTTCGCAAGCGGCCCGCCCATGACGATCCAGAAACGTGCCCATTTATTCTTGTGAGTGAAACTTTTCGCTCTCTCACTTTCAGGAATGTCATCTTTAGTGAATGGATCATCTCCAAACATTTTTACATATCCACCAAGTGGAATAGCAGACACAGCATATTCAGTATCGCCGAATTTCTTTTTAAATAATTTTGGTCCAAACCCAATCGAGAAAACTTCAACTCTCACACCAAAAAGTCTGGCGAAGAGAAAATGTCCCAATTCGTGGAAGAAAACTAAAGGAGCTAAAAAAATGATAAAAATAAGGACTTTTTCTAAAAACATGAGGGCCTCAATATTTTGAGTTTTTACACTGGAAGTTGTTGTCCTAGATATTTTACAACAATAAAGAAAAAAGGCGACAGAAAGATGAGACTGTCTATTCGATCATATACTCCACCGTGCCCGGGAATTAAATTCGAGCTGTCTTTAATTTCAAACTCTCGTTTAACTTTTGATTGAACTAAATCACCCACTTGAGACATAGCTCCACATGCAGCAAAAATAATTGAGTAATACCATCTGGCTTCCCCAAAAAATAACCACCATGCAACACTTCCACAAATGGCAGCTATTACCATTCCTCCGACAAAACCTTCGACAGTTTTCTTCGGACTTACAGCTGGCCACAATTTATGTTTACCAAAATTTTTCCCTACGAACCATGCACCGGTATCCATCGAGTAAGTCACAATAAGTAACATCCCAAGCACCTGTCTCCAGGCTTCAGTCTGAAAGTAAACTCCTATCGATAAAAGCGGAACGATAACAAACATCGAAATAATCGCTGGCCTCTGGGCCGTACTTTTTTTCATGAAGCCATCACTTAGTGGAATTCTGAATAGATAATAAATTAAAAAGAGATTCAACAAGATCGCTGCGATAGTAAAAAACTGCAGAGTCAGTTGAGTATTAAGTCCATTGATCGCGATAAATAAAAGACAAAAAAATCCAATTACAAATTTGTACATGAAATCTGATCTTTTAAAATTTGCAAAATTACAAAGCAGCTCATCAATACAAAGAACACCACTAACCATTATCGCAATCAACGTCGTCGATTTTCCTAAAATAACTGCAACGATAACCAATGCGGCCATGATAAGTGCAGAAATTACACGTTGTTTTGTATTTATGGATGCCACGTCATTAGCCTCTTAATATTCTTTGATTAAGACGTGCTACTTCGACATTGGTCTTTAGGTTTTCAACAGGAGCGACTGCTCCAAATCTTCTTTCTCTTTTTGAAACTTGCTCTAAAATATATCTGAACTCAACAACCGTAAAATCCGGCCACTTCGTTTCAGTAAAAAACATTTCAGCGTAAGCAATCTGCCATAACATAAAATTAGAAACGCGGTGATCACCACCAGTTCTAATTAACAAATCAACATCCCCTAATTCTGGAATCATCATAAAGTTGCTGATGTCTTCTTCAGTAATCTCTTTCCCTGGATTTGCGGCCATATAACGATTAACAGCATAAGCAATTTCCGCACGCCCACCGTATCCAAAAGCAAAAGTTAACTTAAGCCCGGTGTGTTCTGCTGTTTCGCTTTCAAGCTGAGCAATAAGCCCTCTTGTCTGTGCCGGAAGATTAGAGATATCTCCCATGATTCTAAATTTGATATTATTTTTTAAAATTCTCACGCGTTCTTTCTTTAAAAATTTATAAAGAAGATTGAAGAGAACTTTTACTTCAGTCTGCGGACGACTCCAGTTTTCAGAAGAAAACGCATACATCGTAAGCGCTTCTACTCCCAGATCATCAGCTTCCTGAACGATATGTGAAACAACTGCAGAACCACGTACGTGCCCCCAGACTCTCGGGTGAGCGCGCTTCTTGGCCCAACGGCCATTTCCATCCATGATGACAGCGACGTGCTTAATGTTGTTACAAACTGTTTCCAATCTCTATTCCAATTAAACTGCTAAAACTTCTTTTTCTTTATTAGCGATAACAGTATCAATTTCTTTTGTGTATTTATCAGTGATCGTCTGAATTTCTGCCTGAATCTTTTTAGACTCATCTTCAGAAACAAGTTTATCTTTCTCGCCTTTTTTTACTGCTTCATTAGAATCACGTCGAAGGTTTCTTAAAACCACTTTCGCGTCTTCTCCGATTTTCTTAATTTCTTTTGCGATATCTTTTCTTTTATCTTCAGTTAATGAAGGAAAGTTCAAACGAACAAAGTTTCCGTCGTTCGTTGGAGTAACACCAAGGTTTGCACCAAAAATTGCTTTTTCAATTGCAGCAATCATCGTTTTATCGAATGGCTGAATTTGAAGAAGACGAGCTTCCGGAGTTGAGATTTGTCCAAGCTGAGCAATCGGTGACATCGATCCGTAATAATCAACTTGAACACCATCAAGAATAGAAGCAGACGCACGCCCGGTTCTAACTTTTGTTAATTGATGTTTAAGTGAATCAACTGCTTTCTTCATTGAATCATTTAATGAAGTTTTTGTTTCGTTCATCATATGAGACCCCTTTTATAATTTAACTTATTAGTTTGTTTCTTATTTGTTAGTAACAATAGTTCCGATGTTTTCCCCAAGAACTGCACGCTTAATATTTCCCGGTTCGAACATGTTGAACACAAGAATATCAATTTCGTTGTCCATCGAAAGACTGATCGCTGTTGAATCCATAACGGCCAACCCTTGATTCAGAACATCCATAAACTTTAGTTTATCAATTTTTACAGCATCTTTAAACTTCATTGGATCTTTATTATAGATTCCATCCACTTTTGTTGCTTTCATGATTACCTGCGCGTCAATTTCGTTCGCACGAAGCGCCGCAGCTGTATCAGTCGTGAAGTATGGATTCCCAGTTCCCGCAGCGAAGATCACTACGCGTTTTTTTTCCAGGTGTCTTACAGCACGTCTTCTGATGTACGGCTCTGCAATTTCCTGCATATCTATGGCAGTTAACACTCTTGTATTGATGTGATGTCTTTCTAAACTATCTTGAAGAGCTAGCGAGTTGATAACAGTTGCAAGCATCCCCATGTGATCAGATGTCGTTCTATCCATTCCTTTAGTGGCACCCGCAACACCACGGTGAATATTTCCTCCACCAATAACGATTGCGATTTCCACTCCCATTTCCTGAAGCTCTCTCACTTCACCAGCAATTACATTTAGAACTTCGGGATCAATCCCTTGTCCGCTTGAGCCACCAAGTGCTTCTCCAGAAAGTTTTAAAAGAATGCGAGTATATTTCATGAACGATCCTTGTATGTTTTTGAGGGCTAAAAAAAAGGGGCCTTTGAAAGCCCCTTTATATAATTCTTAAAATCTAAAATTACTGTTTTCCACCAGTCATAGAAGCAACTTCAGCTGCGAAGTCGTCAACTTTCTTCTCAATACCTTCTCCAAGATTGAATTTTACAAATCTTCTTACGTCGATTTTTTCTCCAACTTTAATAGTAAGTTCATTGATTAGATCCTGAACTGAAATGTCCGGGTTTTTAATGAATTTTTGATCAAGAAGACAAACTTCACTCGCCAACTTCTTAACTTTTCCTTCTACGATTTTCGGGATCATTGCTTCTGGTTTCCCTTCTTCTTTTAACTGAGCAGTGTAAATTGCCACTTCTCTGTCAACGAATGCCTGGTCCATTTCAGATGCTCTAACAAATTTTGGATCAGCAGCAGCTACATGCATAGCTACGTCTTTTACGAATGTTTGAAAGTCTTCTGATTTAGCTACGAAGTCTGTTTCACAGTTAACTTCAACAAGCACCCCAAGTTTTCCACCGTGGATGTATGAAGCAACAGCGCCTTCAGCAGCAATACGAGATTGTTTTTTCTGAGCAGCAGCTAGACCTTTTTGTCTTAGGAAATCGATCGCTTTTTCAATGTCGCCATCAGTTTCGCTAAGAGCTTTTTTACAGTCCATCATACCAGCACCAGTTTTTTCTCTTAATTCAGAAACAAGTTTTGCAGTAATTTGTGTCATATCTAAATCCTCTATTCTTTAAAAATTAAAACTATTCTTCGTCTACAAGATCGATGTCTTTTTCGTACTTGCTGATGATTTCTTTTTCAAGGGCCATGTCACGAGAAGAATCTTTAGAAGTTGCTTCAAGCTTATTATTTTTCTTGGCCATGTTCATACCTTCAGTAACTGAGTTAGCGAAGTATTCAGTAAACATAGATACAGATTTCATTGCATCGTCGTTTCCTGGAACAACATAATCAACACCAGTTGGATCACAGTTTGTATCAGTGATAGCTACAACAGGAATTCCTAAGTTGTTTGCTTCAAGGATAGCGATTCTTTCATTGTTTGGATCGATAACGAATAGAGCTCCTGGAAGCTTCTTCATATCTTTAATCCCGCCTAGAACTTTTTCTAGCTTGATTACTTCTTTCTCAATGTTGATTCTTTCTTTTTTAGTAAGAAGACCGAAATCTCCTGTTTCTTTCATTTTTTCTACTTTACGAATTTTATCAATCGAAAGAGAAACAGTTTTCCAGTTAGTAAGCATTCCACCTAACCATCTTGAAGTAACAAAGTTAGCTCCACAGTCGATAGCTGCTGCTTTTACAACTTCAGCTGCTTGTCTTTTAGTTCCTACGAAAAGAACTGGTTTCCCTTCAGAAGCAGTTTTTTTAAGGAAGTCGTAAGCGTCTTTTGCTAGAGGAATAGTTTTAGCAAGATCGATAATGTAGATTCCGTTTTTCTCACCGAAAACGTATTTCTTCATTTTTGGGTTCCATTTTTCAGTCTGGTGACCAAAGTGTGCGCCTGCTTCAAGCAAGCTTTTTAAGTTCAATTCTGACATAGATACTCCGTTGGTTAATCGAATTGTCTGTGAGCCACTTTTCATTTCTGATCTATGGACCAACATTTCAGACAACTGAAATTATTAATGAGCTAGATAGATAACACGCGCTTATAAAATGAGCAAGAAAAAGGAGCTGTTGCCAGCTCCTTTCTCCAATGAAAATCTATTTTAATTTGTTTTTAATATCCGACTATTTTAAAGACTAAACGAGACTAAGTTAAAGACTCAGATCCCATCAAAACTTTTCTCGGTTTAGAACCCTGCGCAGGCCCCACAACCCCTTTCGATTCCATCTCTTCAATCAAGTTCGCCGCACGGTTATACCCAACTCCAAGACGTCTCTGCAGCAATGACGCACTCGCCGAACGATGCTCAAGCACCACTCTAACGGCCTCATCATATTTATCATCCTTGCCACCTGCAGACTCCCCGTCGCGCATAGCAACAGTCGTCACAGCTTCTTCCTCACCGCCATTCTCCAAAAATTCCATAACATTTGGATCAAACGAAGGAGTCATCTCAGATAATTTTTCTGTAAGCGATTCAATCTCTAATTCTTCAATATATGCCGAGTGAATACGAGTCGTGTCCACACCTTGCTTATATAACATATCCCCTTTTCCTAGAAGTTTTTCAGCACCCATCGCATTTAAAATAGTTCTCGAATCCGTCGATGAAGTTACACGAAACGAAACTCTCGTCGGAAAGTTGGACTTAATAAGACCTGTAATAACATCAACCGAAGGTCTCTGCGTAGCTAACATTAAATGCACTCCCGCCGCTCTCGCTTTCGCTGCTAATCGACAAATATGCGTCTCTATCTCTTTCCCTTTCTGAGTAAGAATCAAATCCGCAAACTCATCCACAATAATTACAATATACGGAAGCTCATAAGTATCATCCGCTGAATATTCATAAAATTTTCTAATTTTTTCCAGTGCCGGTTTCGCCGCCGATTTTAATTTGTGATTGAACCCTTCAATGTTTCTCACCCCAAATTCTGACATAATCGAATAACGTCTTTCCATTTCCTGACACGCCCAAAGAAGAGCAGTCGCCGCCGTTTTCGCCTCTGTAATAACCGGCATAATCAAATGCGGAAGACGAGCATAAAGTGCAAGCTCGAGCTGCTTCGGATCGATCAAAATTAATTTCATCTGATTCGGCGACTTCTTAATTAAAAGAGAAACTAAAACCGAGTTAATGAAAACCGACTTACCAGCACCAGTCGATCCCGCAACCAGCATGTGTGGCATCGCTGCCAAATCCACGACAACCGGTTCCCCAAAAGCATCCTTCCCCATTGCAAGTGGAAGCTGATGAATCGTATTCATAAAATCTTTCGAACCGATAATTTCATCCAGAAAAATAAAATCCCTAGGATTTCTAGGAACCTCAATCCCCACAGTCGTACGTCCTTTCATTGGATAAACCATACGAATCGGCGACCCCGAAAGCGCAAGCGATAAATCTTCAGCAATAGATGTCAGTCTCGAAACTTTCTCCCCTGGCCCCAGTTCCCATTCAAACGTATCAACAACCGGCCCTTTCAATACATTTATAATCTGTCCGGCAATTCTAAATTCCCCAAGCTTCGCCTGAATTTTAGAAATAATATCGTGAAAATATTTATCTTCCGGCTGCGAAAATTTCAAATCCTGCTTCTTATGCGAAGCCAGTTTCACCAACGAATAATATTTATCATCATTAAACGTCTCAACTTTATTTGTATGCGAGTTATAAGTAGAAATCTCACTCTCATCCACATACTCATCTTCAGAATCACTCATAACCATTGGTAAATTGCTATCAAACTCTTCTGCCGTTTCGATTCTCGCCACCTCAGTAATCGGCACCAAAAACATCTCGCTCTCGGCAACAGCACCATTCTCAATTTCTTCCGCCGTAAACTTCGCTTCAGAATTATCCGCCAGAAAAATAGCCTCAGGAGTTTTAGCCACAACTTTCTCAACTGGCTTTCTATAGTCAATAGCAGGAGCTTTTTCTTCCACCTGATGATTTTCTTCTTCAGTTGAATCACTTAATTCACGAGGCTTAATCCCCATTTTGTTTTTAAGCGCCAAAAACTTATCATTCGCTTTATCCGCTGTAGCCTGATAATCAAAATTCTTAATTTCATTGGCAGCAGTAGAAAGCGCAGACGTAAATCCACTTCTAAACGACCCCCATAAAAATAATGTAAGCGCACACGCCCACACTAAAAACATAGAAAACGCAGAGAATGTCGTATCAAGAATTTGATAAAGCCCGCCGCCTAGAAGTGATGGTTGGAAATAAAAAATTGTAAAAACAGAAAAAATACCAAGGGTAAAAATATTCAAGGCATCAATCCAGTCTGCTCTTTTAGAAAAGACCAAAACATAGAATGAAGTAAAGATTGCACACGGAACAAATACCCACGGCCCAGAATAATAATTTATAAAATTAAGTAAACTAGTCCCGTAGTAAGCAAAGAACCCATGTGAAGATGTGGAAGAAATAGATAAGTAATTATCCGGTAATGTATCCCTGTAGTAAAAAACCACAAGAGTAACCACCGTTAAGAAAAACAGAGTAAATAGTTCGTATTTTAAGATTTTTGTATTCATCCCTAAATTTTAGCAGGGATTCGATTTTTGGAAATAAAAAAGCCCAAGATAACTTGGGCTTTTTAAAAATAAGAGGGTGCATTGACCTTTTCTCACACCAAGCTTCCCTGGCACTACCTTCGGCGCTGAAGAGCTTAACTTCCGAGTTCGGGATGGGATCGGGTGTTTCCTCTTCGCTAATAACACACCCAAACT
>JACMNL010000064.1 GCA_014378525.1 Bacteriovorax sp. | reverse complement strand
GAAGGGAGTCTTAAAAAGAAATTCCAGCAGTCTTTTTAATATCGGCGATAAATTTAATACATTCATGTTCTGGGACGGGAGAGTTCATTACACTCCTTCGAAAAAAACTTTTGAAACTCCGGAAGCAGCACTGAACGGTGTTAACCCCAAGGCCTCAAATATTACCAGTGTGATGACCAGTGCACTTTCTGCGCAGGCACTTTTTCCTCTGGTTTCTCATGAAGAGATGCGCGGGAAAAAAGGCGACAATGAAATCGCCAATGCAGAAAATAATCTTGCTGCATGGGATTTAATCATTAAAAGAATTACGACTGAAAAAGAAAGTGACTCGCAGGTGTATGTAGCACTTTTCAACCGCGCCTATCCGGATGTTAAGAAAATTTCCATCGGCCACGCAGGTGAAGCGATGGCGACTTTTATGCGCGAGCAGTTTCAGTCCAACACTTCTCCGTTTCATCGTTATGTGGCCGGAGATAATTCTGCGATGACTACTCAGCAGAAAAAAGGTCTCATGGTGTTTATCGGGAACGGAAAATGTATCGCCTGTCATCAGGGAAGTTTACTTGGCAACAATGCTTTTTTTACGTCGGTCGGCGTTCCGGCCTTTGGAGCAAAACCATTTCTTGCAGATCACGGTTTAGGGGATGTGAGCGGTGATAAGTTCAGAAACTTTTTTTTCAAGACTCCAAGTCTGATCAATGTGGCGCTCTCTGCACCTTATATGCACAATGGGGCCTTCAAAACTATTCGTGAAGTACTGAACCACTACAACAACATTGAATCATCATTGAGCTCATTTCAGCTTTCTCCCGAGCGACGTGCGGAATTTCCGGTGGAACTTGAAATTTTATCAACACCAAAAGATTTTGATGAAATTATGTCTTCGATTCAGGCAGGATTTTTACGATCAGGACTTGGCCTTAGTAAATCAGAACTCGATGATCTCGAAGTCTTTTTAACTGAAGGCCTGACAGATCCTAAGTGGGCACCACAAAAAACTAATTAATACATTTTCGGGTTATTGTTGAGCAGGTATCTTGTCGATTCATACAAGCTCTTCGTCAGGTTTTCCATTTCCTTAAATTTATCAGGATACTTTTCTCTCATGTTTTTAAACGCAGGATCCTCTGTGTACTTAATCAGGATTCCTTCGTTGTTGTAAGGGATGTACTCAAAATAAAAATCTTTATCGACTAAGCTGATGTGAAAAGGTGCGTACCAGTTGTACGAAAAGGCCGCGCGGTAGTCATCGAATTTAGGATTGAATAAATCTCTTCCCAGCGCTCTGGTCTGATAAGGAATTCCCGCCAGCCCTGCCAGTGTCGGCATGACGTCTACTTCTGAAGCTATTTTTGTTTCAACTGCAGGTTGAAATCTTTTTGGTGAGTGAATGACAAGAGGGACGTGGTAGCCGTTGTTAATATTTTTTCTCCACTCTTCAACGTTTTTGGCATTGTTATGCGGAAGCGAGTGGTCTCCGAATACAACGAAGATCGTATTGTCATACCACGACTGTTTTTTTGCAAACTCGAAGAATTTTCCAAGCGAGTAATCCTGCAGTCTCATGGCATTGTATTCTTCCAGGGACTCAAAACCATAACTCTTAAGTTCGTCGACAGAAATTTCCTGAGGAGTTTTTGCAACAAATCCTTCGCTGCCGTCTGGAATTGTGTAAGGCCGGTGAAATCCGGAAGTCTGCATCAAAGCAAAAAATGGTTTTTTGTCCTGATTGTATTTTTCCGTAATCGCAGCACCACCTTCTTTAAAAAGATTTAAATCAGAAATTCCCCAGACATCGACACGTGGAGATTTATAGGATCCTTCTTCATAAATTTTTAAGTTGGGAATGTTGTAAGTGAAGACACCGCGGATATTTCCCCAGTTCGCACTTCCACCAAGGAAATAATATTTATCATAACCTTTGAACTGGCCCATGATTGTATTTTGATTTACGACAAACGGGTTGCGAGACCCTGAACCAACTTTAGATGTATCAGGAAGACTTGTCACAGCTGCAAATACCGAACGGGCAGTCGCTACTGTCGGAGTATAAAAATTATTAAAGACGATAGATTCTTTTGCCAGAGCATCCAGGTAGGGAGTCGGATCTACTTTTGATCCGCCGATTCCTGTTTTATACCAGCCCATTGATTCGCAAATAATCACAACAACGTTCGGGTGGCCTGCACTTTTTGTCGTATCACCCGGAAATGAACGCACGTAATTTAAATTTTTAGCATCGATGACATCCACACCTAAATATTTTGCGGCCGTTTCATATCCGCTTGCAGCTTTATCTTTTTCAAATTCAGCATTTCTAAAATCATAGGTATCGGCAACGTACAGAATAGGGTTCAGTGAAAGATTAGAAGCAAAAGCATCGGGAGTTGAGTAAGCTTCAGACCATCTCAGAGGATATAATTTCAAGCTTCCATAAAGTCCCAGGGCAAACAGTAAAAAGAAAACCAGGCCTCCGATGAAGCGTGTTTTATTTCTGTTTACCAGCGGAGAGCCCATGAGTTTTGGACTGATGTGTTTGATTAAAACATAAGCGATAATGGCCGTAACAATAAGAATGATGATTAAAAGAAGCGGCCATGGGTAGGACTCACGAACCATCTCAAAAGAAATTTTCGGGTTTTTTAAGAACTGCAGAACCGTTGCATTCAGGCGGGACTTTAAATAACTAAAATATCCCGCATCCATGATGTAGAGGAATGTAATGATTCCAAACACGATGGAATAAAACCAGTTGATGAACCGGACTTTAAAGGCCGGGTTAAGCGGAAGGTTGATAAAAATTATCGCAGGCAATAAAACTGTCATGGCCAGACGAATATCAAAACGTATACCCAGGAATAAATTGTGAAAAATTAAACCTGTCGTATCAGGGGCAATGTTGCTCTTGAAGTAAACCAGGAAGCATAATCTGAACAAGGTGTATAAGACGACCTGAAAGACCAATAGAGTATAGAGAAATCTAAGTTTCGGTGTGCCAAATAATTTATTTTTCATGCTTTATTTATACGCTTTGCCTTGGAAAAATAAAACAATAAAGATAAAGTTTAATAATAATATTAGAAAGATGAGGATACATGGTAAGTGGTGACGGGAAACATGCTTCTCCGGAGTTTATGGTTCATGGAACTTATTTAAAAACTGAGTGGCTAGGGCCTGTAAAATAAATGGAAAAAAAATTAATCTTTTTACATCCTCTTGAAGATTTCGCCAAAATTTTTCTGGCGACTTTCCTCGTGTTCGCTTGCCTGCTTACTACCGATATAATGACATCCGCTACATTCATTTTTATTACAGTTTATTTTCTGGATGGCGGCCATGTCTATTCAACTTTGCTGGAAGTTGTAGGTGATCCTGTAGAAGTCAAAAAAAAATATGTATGGATTGTTCTACTTGGATCTTTTTTTCTGAATCTTGTTATTCATTTCTTTTTTAAAAATTATTTTTTCTATTATATTTTTTACTTCACCATTTATCACAATATGAGACAAGGCCTTGGAGTGACATTTCTTTACCGGCTGGGAGAAAAGCGCTCTGCTATGTTCATTAAATGGAGTTACTATTTATTAACCATCGTTCCATTTATTCTTTTTCACCTGAGACCACCACTAAACGCAGGTAAGTTATCAGAGCAGATTTTAAAACCTGTAGATTTCTATAATTTCTTTTCTGCTCACTCTATGGAAATTGCCTTCAAAACGGGAATTTTCTTTTATATTACTGCTATCGTATTCATTGCCTGCTGGTTAATTTATCACAAGAATTTTCGTGGATTTTTAGCGATGAGCTTCTTTACTGCCGTTTATGCTTATTCATTTTTAATATCAAATAATGAAATGAAAAGTTATGCGCTCTTAATTTTCTCGCATGCAGTTCCATACTACTTTCTGATGGAAAAACGAATCAACGTAACCCATAAACTTAATTTTGTTCAAAAGTATGGCTGGATCATTCTGCTGGCGATTTTTGCCATCGGAGGACTTATCGATTCCTATCAGGAAGATATCGTATTTTACTTTGAACCTTTCGACAGCCTTGCTGTGGCCCTGTTGACTACACCGCTGATTTCTCATTTTATTTTCGACGCCATTTTATGGAAGAGAGGAAATGAACGTTTTCAGGTTTTTGTGACGGCCGCTGCTTAATTCGGCGACCAGCTGATTGCTTTTAGCAAAAAGCTTCTTAGTATAATTATCATTTTTTTATTCAAACGTTTCATTGAATGCCTTTGCTGCATTTCTGTTTTATTTTTTCCGGATTGTTTAAAAACTTTGTGAGTAAACTCGGTTTAGATTTGCAGACGACATAAGGATTACTCTGTGCCTGTAATGCTCCTGTAATGAGCAGTGCTGCAACAAAAAGAAAGAACAAACAAAATGTTTTAAGTTTCCTCATAATGTAATTATAGTGAGAATAGGAATCAATTTCGCCGAAGAAAAAGATGCCTTGGTTGATTACAATGGTCGGGATTAGGAAAAGCATGTTACTTAAAATTCAAGGACAAGCAATGATCAGGAAAATTTTCATTTTAATACTTGCTCTGCTGGGGGCCGCTTCGCTGTTTTATTCCCACAATATTCAGCAGAAAAATCCTGAGACCATCTTTCTGACAACTAAAACGCTGGAAGAGTATAAGATTTTCCAGAAAGATATTTTAGAGAAACACTCACTGGTTATTAAAAGGGAAACGCAGGATAAAGACGAGTTTTATAGAGAGTTGAAGTCCATCGAGAGCTTGTGTACCAATGACTGCGAGATCATCACACAGAGGTCCTTAAAAAAAACCAAAAGGGCCAGGAAAGCTTCGAAAAATGAACTGATGAATCTGGAAACAGGTGACTTTAGCTCTGCTTTGATTCTGGATAACAACGATGACAATCCCAAAAAAATCCTGTCTTTCGTTGAAACATCTCCCTACTGGAGTAGTGAAAAGACTTCTTTTGCAGGTTTGCCTTACACAAACTTCTTGCTCGATAAATACTCTCTTACAATTCAGGAAAAATTGTTTCCAACAATGTTCATCCTTGGACTGATCATTTCGATTCTGTTTATCGGCAATTTGAAAAATGCACTCGTTGTCTATCTGCCTTGTCTTTTTTCAGCGGGTTTTTCACTGACAACTCTCAAACTTTTCGATGGCCAGATGAATATGGTCACATCGATTGTTCCACTGGTCGTTTTTACCGTGACACTCTCATTATCTTTTCACATGTATTTTTCTTTAACAGAACTAAAAAACCTGAAGGCCGTCTTCAAAGTAAAGTGGGCACCAATTTTTTTGATGATGTTTACGACCTATATCGGGTTTTTAAGTCTGGGGTGGGCCGAAATTTCGGTCATCAGGGAATTTGGAATCATGGCCTCTCAGCTGGTGTTGTTTTCCACGCTGTACACTTTTTTGTGGTACTACCTTTGGGAAATCTACATCACTGCTCCTCAAAAAAGAGTCATTAAATCCTTTTTTCCCAGAGGTATTTTTGATTATTCGATAAAGTACCGGGCCATTATTCTATTAAGTCTCCTTGGAATAGGCAGCGTACTGTTTGTACCAAAGCACCTGGACATTATTACTGATGCAACTTTATATTTTCCAAAAAATAAAAAAATCAGGGAAAAAATTCTAAGTGTGACTAAAACAGTTTCAGGTATGCCGGTGATGGATCTTGCCATCGACCTGGGCCACGAATTTGAATCAGGTGATATTCAAAAAATGAAGGAGCTCGAAAACGGTTTCAAGTCACTTCACTTATCCCAGCCCTACAATATAGTTTCCAACAATGCTCTGGTTACAAAAGCGAATCTAGAGTACTCCGGGAATGAATCGCTGCCCACTAGTCTTGATGTTTATTATCTTCTTCGGGGCCAGCTGCCATCCTCGCTGCAGGAAAGTTATCCGCTGGAGAAAAAATACAGAATGACTGTGCTGGGAAATCCAATCAACGTCAAAGAATACATGCAGGATTATCGAAAGGTGGGTGACTACCTTAATTCGAAAAAAATTCAATATCAGGTGAGTGGTATTCATCATAACCTGATGATGTCCCAGAATTCGATGATTGATGTCCTGACCTCAAGTTTCATTTCAAGTGCTGTTGTAATCTTTATTTTTTCAGCTTTTTTTCTGAAGTCAGTAAAGCTCAATGCCATTTTTATTTTTGTGACTCTTATGCCTGTGGCCCTGACATTCGGAGTGATGTACTTGCTGGGCTTTTCAATTAACATCGCAACAGTCATGACATTTTCCATTTCACTCGGGCTGGTGGGGGATTCAAGCTTTCATATTATTTATGCCAAAAAAGTGCGCTTTAAAGACTTTGATGAATACAAAAGAGCAGTACTAAATCCTGTTGTAGGATCCGGGCTTTTACTTTGTACTTGTTTTGGAATATTCACTTTCAACACTTTTATGCCTATCCGTCAGTTCGGAGGCATTCTTGCTGTCATCATGTTGTTTGGAACTCTGGTAGACCTCTATATCCTTCCTACGCTACTGTATAATACCAGTGAACACAGGAAGGCCTACGAGGCTGAGACTATAAAGTAACAGAGAATTTAAGGTCGAAAGTGTCTTTAACTTTTGCAATGAAAATACTTGGATCAGGAAGACCTGCCTCTGTTAATCCCAGAGTCGATGAACCACTGACAGAGTAATTACCATTTGATTTTTTAATCGAATACTTCACTGGTTTCTTAATTTTTTTATCTTTGATAGTAAAAATCATATCAACAGTATATTCACCTGGTACAAGTGCTATAGGCGTAGGAAGCGAGACGAGAATTTTCGGGAATTTTTCTGCATCCATAATATCGTTGTGCATTTTTTTATCTCTCGATTCCGCATCTGTATCAAGACTGGCCACAGGGATGGACGTTTCCAGTTGAGTCAGTTGCTCACCTGAAATTGTATATTGAACCTTAATGTCTTTAGAATAACCATCGAAACCTGTCGTAATCATCCCAAGCTTGGTACTCGTATTTTCAAACTTCACAAAGTCAGGTGATTTTTTTGCTTCAGCGTAGTTATTATAGTGAAAGTTAATTTCATTTGCCTGAAGAGTTGTCGCAAAAAAAAGTAGCAGAGAAAAAATAAATGGAATGAGTCTGCTGGTGTGGGAAAAAAGCTGCTGATAAGAAGTCTGTTTCATAAGAGTATCCTCTTCAAGTTGAATCCGTCTGCTTAGGACGAAAAGATTTAATACAGAAAACAGTGTCATTGTAATATAGGCCTTAAATAATAGCGGAAGCAAAAGGAGTTCGATAATCACTATGAGATAATTTGGATGGCGGATAAATTTATAGAGGCCATCTGTTGTTATTACCTGCTCTCTCATCGAAAGGACTTTGACTGTCCAGAACTGTTTCAATTTTGCCATGGTATAAAAACGAACGATCTGACAAATCGATAATACCAGTAGAATGGCAACTGCCACATTCGCAGGCTGAATATTATGGATGAAATTACTTTCAATAATTAAGGCAACAAACCATGAAATATGAAAGATCTTCATTCGTAAACTTTCTTTGGAACTCACTTCATAAGCATCATTATTTTTTTTAAGCCACTCTTCATTTTTACGGCCGATAATTAATTCCATCACTCTTTGAATGATATAAAATAATATGATCAGATTAATAGCTAGAGCACTTTTAAAAATCATAATTTTTTTATCAGACACATCTCTGAGCAAAATGCCGGACCCATAGCGAGCATTAGTCCGATCTCATTTGTTTTATGGTTATCCTGAATTGTTTTTTCCATAACGTGGAGAACAGAAACTGAAGACATATTTCCTTTTTCCTGCAGACTATTCCAGCTATGTCTGAAATCCTCCGGAGATTTTCCCGAAACTTCACTCAGTTTGTCGAGAACTTTAGGACCACCAGGGTGGGAAACCAGAAAATTCACATCACTCGAAGTAATTTTATTATGCGAAAGAAAACTATCGAGATTCGGCTTAACTTGTTCAACTACAATTTTAGGAACATCACCACTCAACACAATTTGAAATCCAGTTGAAACAATGTCCCAGCCCATGATTCTTTCAGTGTCTGGATAAAAGAAACTTTCACCTGTGAGAATTTCAAACTGTGACTTTTTATAAAGCGGATGCTCGTCTCCAACCATTAACACGGCCGCAGCTCCATCAGCAAAAAGACTTGTACCTACAAGATTTGCCACACTTTTGTCGTTGAATTGAAATGTGAGAGTGCATAGTTCAGTCGCTAAAAGTAATGCTGCTTCTTTAGGATGTCCTTTCAGGTAATCATTCACTCGGTTGATACCGGCGACTCCACCTAAACAGCCAAGACCAAAAATCGGCAGGCGTTTTGTATTAGGACTGAAAGGAAGTCTGTTCATTAGTCTTGCTTCAAGAGTGGGAATGGCAAGACCCGTGACAGTTGTTGAAACGATCAGATTTATATCTTGGGGAGTAAGGCCTGCTTTCGTTAAAAGTTTTTCGATATTTTCAGTCTGCAGCTTGAGTGCAGTCTCCAGCCATTTTGCCGAACGGTCACTGATATCACCTAAATTTTTATATTCAGACAGTGGAATGGAAAGATGTCTTCCCTGAACCTTTGAAGCAGAATGAAACTGCTCAACATGTTTTTGTTTGTCAGGCCAGATGCTGCCAATCTCTTTTGCAATATCTTCCTGAGAAGCATAAATTTCGGGAAAGCTCGTAGCTACTGAATGTATGGCACCCATAAAATCCTCTCTTATGCTTTTAGCATTTTTATAAAACCGGTGACAGGATCGTGAATATTTCCAATGATCCCGATAAAATTACTGGCCCTCTCGGGCGACTTCTTTAAGAACTTAACTGTGAGTTTGATAAGAAAAGATCTTCTGATCAAAAACTGGAAAAAATGATTGAGAATATTTTTTTGAAAACTCAATTGCTTTTTTCTTTTTTTATAGGCAGCAAGTGCCTGCGGAACATCAGGGTAATTCTCCAGACAGTCTGCAAGTATTGTACTTGATTGAATGGCATTATAAATCCCTTCGCCTGTCAACGGATCAATGAATCCTGCAGCATCACCAACATAAGCAAGGTTATCGCCAGCAATGAAATGATTTTTATTTTTTAAACTGCTGACAATTTTAATATCAGTTTCATCAGTCACAGGATCGAACATCTCACTTAAGCGTTTTGAGTTTTTTATTTCCTGATTGATGATGTCCTTAGGCCTCTCAGTTTTTAGCCTTAATGAATCACAGACAATTGAAAAATTAACTTCATCATCACTGACCGGATCAAGACCACAGTATGCACCATGAGGAAGAATATGCATTTCTCCCAGACGCTGGCCTCTGGAAATTTTTCTTGGCAGGAAACAGTGGAGAGCAATTCTGGTGGTGTAAATATTGTCAACGTGACCAAGGTGATTTCCAATTTTAGACTGCCTTCCGTCGGCAGCAATGAGGAAATTAAATTCAAAAATTTCTTCGCTTGCTACTACCGACCATGTTTCATCAGTTTTTTGAAAAGCGTTTGTAACTGTTTTATAGTGTAAGACAGCGCCGGAATCCAGGGCAAGTTGTAAAAGATTTTCATCAAATATTTTTCTATGAAGTGACAGGCCTTTTTCTTCGCGAAGTGTTTGTGGAAAATAACTTGGAATTATTTCTCCCATGGGTGATACGAGCACCATTCCGAAAAGAGGAGAAAATTTGTGGCAAAGTTTTTCTAACAGATTGAGGTCCTGCAGAAGTTCGACTCCTTTGGGACATAAATATTCTCCGCAAACTTTTCTTTCCACGGAAGATTTCCTTTCAAGGATATGAACTTCATGGCCGGCCTTTGCGAGCCTGTAGGCAATCATGCTTCCCGCAGGACCTGCGCCAATAATACCAATTTTTAATTTCTGATTAAGACGAAGCATCAGATCTCCCGTGCGTTATGATCTCAGGAGTCATTCAATTAGTCGATTGATTGATTGTTACAATGCTGTAAAGAAGGGCAAATATGATGAGAATCATTAAGACAAAGGTTAGATAGGGCAAATGGACAAAAAAAGCGGCCTTATTTGATAAGGCCGCTTATTAAAAAACTATTTTACTGTAGTACAAATTAACTGAATCGCGTCTTGTTTTTCAAGAGTAAGAGTTGCACCTCTTCCAACAAGTTTGCCAGCTTTAATTGGTCTGATACCAAGAGCAAGAGTTACGTTTTCTTTTGTAACATCATTTTTACCAACATATCTAAGTGATCCACCGGCATTCATTGGTGGAGGTAGAATTTTCTTCGTCTGAATTTTTACAGGAGCATCACCCTTAAGCGGGTAAGCGATAACAAGTTGAGATTGTCCATCCTGAGCTTCCTGAACGTCGACAGTAACAGGTTCTTGTTTCGTGTATGTCTGACATTTATTTACTGATTTAAAAACAAGAATTGATCTTGCTTGTGCGCCAGCAGAGATTGATAAAACTAGAGCAGCTAATAATAAAGTTTTCATGGGATCCTCCAAAGTGTGTTTGTGCACAAATACATATCATTTTTTTGTGGCTAGAATAAAAACAGTGAATTTTTTTCATTGGGAAAGAGTTCATTTGGCATTAGAATATTGTTCGTCTCACTAATCACCAGGGGCCATAATTGAAAATTACCTTATACTTACTTTGCCTGTTATCATTTTTCTTATCCCTTCCTGCCACTGCTAAAAATTGCCAGGAAGTCCGCATGGGATTCGATATCGGCTCTGGATCAACCAAGATACTGGTGGCGAAAGTTGATTTTTGTGAACATAAAATTCTCGAAGTTCTTTATACAGATAGCAAACCAGTTCCTTTTAATGAAGACCTGGAAAGAAGTAAGGATGAAAAACTAAGCGCAGAAATTATTGAACGCGGATTAAAAACTCTCACGGAATTAACTGCAAAAGGCAGGACTTATAAACCTAAAAAAACTTATGGCGTAGCAACCAGCGTTTTTAGAAAGGCCCACAATGGTATAGATGTCATTAAAGGGTATGCCAAAAAACTAAATCTCAGACTGGAAGTGATCTCGCAAATAGATGAAGCTATGCTGGGATTTATTTCCGTCAGGTCATTTACCAATGAAAAGAAAATTGTTGTGTGGGATATTGGTGGGGGTTCAATGCAGATGTGGAGTCAGCATGAAAATAAAAAACCTGAGACTTATTTAGGAGACCTGGCCTCTGTGACATTTAAAAATATGGTCATTGAAGCTGTGGAATTAAAAAATCCTGACTCTGTTACAACACCCAATCCGATTGGAGATAAACGCGAACAGATTATCGCTTTTGCCCGTGCTTATGCTAAAATTCATGTACCTGCTGATTTGAAAATGGCCATTAGAGAAAGAACGATGATTGGAGTCGGCGGCGTTCATTCACAGTCGATAAAAAAACAACTAAATCTTAATGATGATCATCTGTTTTATACTGTTGATGACCTGGAAAAGGCCGGCAAGGCGCAATCAGAAAAAAGTGATAAAGATTTAACAGGTGACTACCGCGCAACGGATGTGACAAACCTTCTGCTCGTTCAGGGATTTATGGAAGGTCTTGGCATTAAGGAAGTTAAAATCATCAATGCCACTTTACTTCAGGGTGCTGTTTTAAAATAATTATTTAAAATTAAAAATGAGCTGCTGAACTTCCGGGGCCACGTGACTCACGGATGGGGCCATCAAGTGATGAGGCTCTTCACCTTTGTACCAGACGAGTTTTACTTTTTCATAGTCACGGTTAATGACTTCTTTTGTTGAATCTGTATCAACTGTCATGTCGCCTTCAGAAAGAAAAAGCTGAACCGGAATTTTTATCTTTGGTTGAGCTTTCATTTCATAAACCTGTTGCCCGAGCTCTTTTACCTGCAGTCCGGAATCTACCGGAATATTCTGGTGATAAAATTGACGGTCAATCGTCATGACTTTAAGGTCTCTGAAGTGGCTGATAAAATAAGCTTTGTCCACACTGATTCCATTGACAAAAAATCCCAGGATGCGGTCGAACAATCCACCGAAGCGCTGGATGAAAAATGGTGAAACAAGATGAAGACTTTTTAAGCTGGGAGGAATTGGCTGAGTTAAAGCGTAGTGATGAAGGAGAAGGCCGCCGGTAGAAAATCCTATGGCCCTGACTTCTGCAAAACACTCAGTCACTAAATTCAGCTGGGTTTTCATTTCCTTAATCCAACGTGTATTTTTATATTCATTGGCAATTTTATAAGTTGAACCATGTCCCGGTAATAAGAAACCGACAACAGTCCATCCTTTTTTAATAAATGGTTGAGCTAAAAACATCATCTCGCCCGGGCTTCCCATATATCCATGCGCTACAAATAAGGCTTTATTAATTTTTGGATCACCTTCGATCCAGACAGCTTTTTTCTCGTCTGTGATATTCTGTTTTGAATCTATACGGGAGTATTCTTTGTATAAAGAATCATTAATATTCAAAAATGTTTCGCGGTTGGTTTTTCTGCAATCTTCATTGGCGTGAAGTGGTGCATTGAGTAGGAAAACGATGGTCAGAAGTAGGGTTTTCATAGAGCTAGTATATACAGAGATTAAATGCAAATGAAACAAAATTTAATACATATTAATATGACGAACCGTTCTCCATTAACTATCGTTTTAGAGATTCTGTATCTTTCAACATCTTTCAACGATTTCACTGTGAGATAATTATGAAACACTTTTCAATTCTTACTCTTGTTGTTCTCTCGGTTTTTTCATCAACCACTTATGCAGACTGGAAATTTGATACGATTGAAGGAATGCAGGTTCATTATTACCTTCCAAAAGTTTCATCTCCCTTAAGTATAAAATCCTCTACAAAAAAAGCATTGATGATAAACCTTCATGGATGCGCTCAAAAAGCTGAAGACATAAAAAAAGATGGTAACTGGGAAAATACAGCTGACGATTTTAATATGATCGTAGCTCTTCCAAAAGTTCCAAACGGCGGCGTGATCTCTGGATGCTGGGATTATTACGGAGCTGATCATACAACAACCAACCGTCACAATGGTCCGGTGATTAAATTAGTAATGGCACTTCTTGCAAAACCAGAATTGGATATCGATCCGGCGCAGGTGTATGTTTCGGGACTCTCTTCCGGTGGAGGAGAGACAATGGTTTTAGGTTGTCTTGTTCCCGAAATGTTTGCGGGCCTTGGTATTAATGCAGGTCCGTCGACAGGAACAACATCGCAGGAAATTTCTTTTCCAAAAACGACAGTCCAGGCTTCACTTGATACATGTAAAAAACTTGCAACAGGTAAAACTGAATTTTTTAAAACTCAGTTAACATCAATCATCTACGGAAATAACGATTACATCGTGAACACGGCCTTTGATACCAACAACGCTGAGATTATGAGATCGATTTACGATGCTCAAAATAAATCGACTTTCGATACGACAAAACTTGCAGGTTCCGCAACTGCAGGTACGGGAACAATGTGGTCGGACGCTAAAGGTGCGCGTGTTTCTTTAATTATGAACACAGGTCTTGGTCACAACTGGCCGGCAGGACAAGGCGGAAACGGTGGAACTTTTGTTAACAAAAAAAGTATCAACTATCCTGATTACCTTGCGAGATTTTTCTTCACGAATAACCGCAGAACAAAAACTGTTGTACTTCCGGAGGTCATGTTTGATTCCATCGACTCTAAAGTATCAAAATTTATTATTTCAGGTCTGATTACCATTCCTCAATCGATCATCAAAACAATCAGTGTTGTCGTGACAAAAAAATCTACCGGAGAAACAGTTGATAAATTCGAAGCTTCAATTGATCACTCAAATCACTTCATCGGAATTTCAAAGGCCCTTAAAGATGGCGAATATAATTTTGATTTCGAAGTTAAAAATGCACTTGGGTTAAGCAGAATTTTCAAACGCAATTCATGGCTGGGAGAAGTGGCAGGTGTAAATGCTCCCCAGGTTATCAACACTCATTTCCAGAGTGCACTTGGGTGTTTGATCACAAGCGGGCAGGCGGTTAATAACGGCGAAGCAAAAGTAACAAGTGTAAATATCATCATCGACGGAACACAGAATTTTATTGCGCCTGTCGAAAACACTCTGTGGAGTTTTAAGACATGTAACCTTGCTGACGGTGAGCATACAGCTGACGTTTATGCTGAAAACGAAACTGGTTTAAGAAGTAACTCACAACAGTTTACTTTTATATCAAGTCTTGAGAGCGCAACTGCGACACTTCAGGAGCACATGGAAGCTAAACGCCTGAATTGGGAAGACTACGGTGTCTGGTATATGAAATATGGCCACCATGCCTTCACACTTTACCTTGGTGCCGACCAGGTTTGGCGTGAGAAATCGCTCTAATTTCCCTGTTATTTTTTCATAGTTTAAACATGCATACCCGGATTTTAGCTAACATCCGGGTATGCATAAATCCATAGTTTTCGCCCTTATCTTAGGGGCCCTCTCATTCACGAATGCCATAGCAGGAAATGCAGGTGACTGCCGTTCGATCATGCTGGACTTCATCGCGAAGGCAGATAAAAAAGAAAATGTAGAACTTCTAAAAAACAGCTGGTCTCAATCACAAAAAAAACTATTCATCAGTGAAGCGAAGTCGCTGGGATTTTCAGACGACAATATCAAGATCATGATTGAAAGTCTGAACATGCAACCTGAGAGTGTGGGTACTGAGCGCGCAGGAAATTATCTGACATATGTTTTAAGCTTGAGTGACAAGGAACAGAAGACTGCATTGATGGATCTGGCACAACTCGACGGCCGTGAGATTAATTCAAAACACATTAAAAAATTTATTGTTCACGAAAATAAAATTCAGGAAAAATTCAAAGCAAAAAACCTAACGACATCTGCTGATCAAAAACGTTACAAAGAACTTTACTACGGCTGTCGCGCACTCAGATCGAACGAAGTGAATAAAAATGCAACGAGAGACTTCAAGCGTTTTAACCTTGCGTTGAATCTGGGGACACTGGGAGCAAGTTACGCTTACTACAACATGGATAAAGATCTTAACGCTGAATGGTTTGGAAAACTCGGATACGATATTGGTGTAACCTTAATGTTTTCTTATGTCGGAGGAAGCATTCAGACAAAGGTAACTGACTCGCAGATGGTCAAATCTTTAAAAAGTTATTTTTTCGGAAGAGTGATGGGTATTTCTGATGTCGTCATTTATGATCCGATTTTTAACAACGAGCAGGAAAAAGCACAAAAGCGTATTGAAGAACTGAAAAAAGATCCGAACTATAAAAGTCAGGTAATGTCATTGCTAAGATCGTATGAAGAACGCGGACTTTACAGAAAATATAAAAATGAAATTATAAATTCACTTAAAAAACTTCCCCAGCGTATCAGTCTCGGAGTGAAGGGGAATTCAGTGGATGAAAACAATATTGACTGGAACAATCTTTCTCACTCTGATCTGGAGCGAGAGGATGTGCAGGAAGTACTGGTGGCAGCTGCAATGGCCCAGATTTACAATGAAAGTAAAGGGCAGTGGGTCGATACAGGTGATGCAGGACTCGACCGGTATGTCTTCAACACCGTTTTTTATGCAATTCAAATTCCGAAAAGTATCGCCCAAAATTTTATCACCTACAGGATGCTTTGCATGGGGCAGGATAATCCGAAGCTATCATTCGCAAAGGCCGTTCTTTTCAACGTTAGTTCAAGCTTTATTGTAAATCAGGCGCTCTACGGTTACAGAGAAAAAGCAATTAACCAATAACTTTACTTTCCATAACATTTGTTTAATATAATTCTTTCTCGGTTGGATAAAAATCCATCGGGTTTTTCCAATAGATGTTAAATTTGCTCCATAAACTTTGATTGGATAAGAGGTCTCTATGAGTATTTTAGTTACCGGCGGAGCAGGTTATATCGGTTCACACGTCGTAAGTCTTTTAGGTGAGGTCGGTAAAGATATTATTATCTTCGATAACCTGACGACTGGTAGAAAAGAAAACATTCTTTATGGAAAACTTATTGTCGGCGATCTGAATGATCCAGCTGCACTTGAAAAACTTTTTACTGAAAATAAAATCGATGCAGTCATGCATTTCGCCGGAAGCATTGTCGTTCCGGAAAGTGTAGAGAACCCGGTTCTCTATTATAAAAACAATACAGAAAATTCACTGAACCTGATAAAGGCCTGTATCAAGCACGGAACGAAAAAATTAATCTTCTCTTCGACCGCTGCTGTTTACGGAATGCCTGAAAGTGGAGTGGCCTCAGAAGAAACTCCGCAAAATCCGATCAACCCTTATGGGCGATCAAAACTTATGACTGAGTGGATGCTGGAAGATGTATCAAATGCACATGACTTTAATTATGTGGCACTAAGATATTTCAATGTAGCTGGGGCAAGTAAGACCGGGAAGATCGGTCAGTCGACTCCAAGAGCAACTCACCTTTTAAAAACGGCAGCAGAAGTGGCGACCGGAAAAAGAGAAGGGATGTCGATCTTTGGAACTGACTACAATACAAAAGATGGTACATGTATACGCGATTATATTCATGTTGATGACCTGGCCCAGGCACATCTTGATGCTCTGGCGTTTTTAGAAAAAGATGGAAAGTCTCAGGTTTTAAACTGTGGTTACGGACAGGGTTTCACTGTAAGAGAAATGATTGTTGCTGTTGAAAAATATATCGGCCGCAAGCTTCCGGTCGTCGAAGGACCGAGAAGAGCAGGAGATGCAGTTGAGCTGATCTCACGAGCAGAAAAAATTAAGAAAACTTTAGGCTGGACTCCTAAATATAATGATCTTGATTATATTGTTAAGTCCGCTGTTGAATGGGAAAAAAAACTTAACCGATAGTGCAGCTGAACTTTTTACACTGGCACTGGAAATGGGTAAACCCATCTGATATATGATCATAATTATAGGTGTAATTTTTAATAGGGTGTCGTAATGACAAATGGACCAAGAGCGGCTTCAGTTTGGGAAGTAGATCCGATCAGCTCACTTATTCAGCGTATTCATTTTAAGCACACAACAAAAGGGTTGCGTTCTCTTAGCGTAATTAGCGAAAACCGCTCTGAAGGCAAGACGACAATCGCCATGCTTATTGCCCGCGGTTTAAGTGAAGTCTACAATTTTAAAATTTTACTAATTGATTTAAACCCGGACGGTGATCCGCTTTTAAATCAATATTTGAATTCCTTCGAAAAAGAAAAAACTCAGGATGGAATCATTAAAGGCCATCCGTTTAACTTTGATATTTTCAGACTAAAAAATATCGATATGAACTGGCTTAAGACTGCTTATGATGGTCTTTACGCCAATCAGATGATCAATAGTTTTTCTACACAATACGACATGGTTATTGTTGATACAATGAACAGTGTTACTCCTGGTGATACAGCTCTTCGAGTAAGCACTCACTCAAATATTATTGTAAGCACAGAAAAATCTTTCGGTAGAACAACGGGAAGCAAACTGCAGCTGGAACTTGAACAAAATAGAAAAGAAGTTTTAGGAGTTGTTTTTAACAAATAATTATTATGAAAGAAAAAATTTATATTAGAGATTTTTTAAGCCTTTTAGTTTTTTATAAAAAACCGATGGCAATTATTATGGTCGTGTCGATTCTGTGTCTTGTGCAGTTGAGTTTCATTCTGCCAAAGACATACAGATCAGAATTCGAGTTAAACATCTACTCTAAGTATTTTAAAAACGCCCTTATCCAGGACGTCATTCCGGGAATGAACTCGATTGCTGAAATGACTCAGACAACTGATTCAATGGTAAAAGAAACTCTTAATGATGAATTTATCGACCAGATCGGGAATGAATTTAATATTTATAAAAAAAACATTTCACCTGAACAGCTTTCAAAGGCCCGCGAACAATTGCGAGACCGCTTTGAACTTTTCTCTACTGGTGGCCAGTCTTATAAAGTATCTTTTTCTCATGGTGACCCGATTGTAACTTTCGAAGTGACTAAAAAAGTTCTTGATGCTGTAAGAGCAACTTTCATTAATACAAGAATCGAGACAATAGAAAATGCAAAGAAAACGATTCAGAAAAAACTTGAGTCAGCTAACGTAACAAAACAAATTACAGATGATTCAATTTCTGCTAACGCTCTTGCCTCAAAGAATCCTGATGTTTTAAGATCTGAAATTTTAAAAATTAATTCTGACCTTGCTGCTTTAAGAATGCAGTTCAACGTACACCACCCTCGGATTGTAAAGCTTGAGCAAAGAAAAGCTACAATTGAAAACTGGTTAAAGGATGTAGAAGGAACACCTGCGGCAAAGGCAGCAGCTAAAGAAACTGCTGACAGAGAAGATATGGAATATACAGACGCTCCACTTCTTATGGCCGGTGATAAAGAAATTTCCCAGTCAATAACTGCAAAACTTTATACAAAGTTTAATGACATTAACGTTGCCCTTGATATCGAAAGAAAAAGTTTACCGGGATACATCGGAGTCATTGAAGCTCCACAAATTCCAAACTCACCATTATTTCCTAAGAAAAGACTTTTTGCATCTCTGGGATTCATGCTTGGACTGATCTTCTGCTTCGGTTATGTTTTTTACAAAGAAATCATGCAATATACGCCGGTAGAAAGAGCAAGAATGATGGCAAAAGATCTTAAAGGTGAATACTTCGGTTCTATGCCTCATATTGAAGAAGCTGGTTTAATGACAAATAAAGCGATCGTTTGGGAAGAAAAGAAGATGCTTGAAGATAAGTCACCTTCTGCTAGAATTACTTTACAGAAAATCGAAAATGCTTAAACCGCGGTAGAAAACATGATTGCAGGCGATGACTTTTTATTTACGCTTCATCAGTTTATCATATCGACTCTTTGTCTTTTTTTCATGTATTTTGCATGGAGAGACCAGGCCGCAAAAACTTTTGACCGTTTAGATAAAGTTTCACTGAAAGTTATTGCCCCGCTTTTGATCGGATTATTCATCGGCCTTTACGGGCTTCTGTTATATGAATGGATCGGAGGCGGAGTCGTCCTTCCTCTGGTATTTGCACTTCTCATTACACTTTCCATTTACGATCCCAAGTACGCCGTTTCATTTTTTATTTTTCTTCTGATCTCTCGTCCATGGGAAATCATGAAAGACCAGATGATGGCCGGTATGCCACGTGATATTTTTATTTTATGTTTTCTGAGTTTCATCTGCCATAAAATTATCAGAAGAAGATATTATTTTCAATGGAACATGGCCTCTGCCATGGTTCTGTTTTTTGCAGTATGGACTTTCTTTTCGATCATTCCTTCCGGCCAGCTGGTCGGTGCCTTAATAAACTACAACGAAATTTTCATTAAAGGGATTATCGTTTATTTTCTAATCGTAAACGTAGTTGATAAAAAAGAATTTATTCTTCCCATTCAATCGGCCCTTGTCCTGGGAATAACTGAAAAAGCTCTAATGTCTTTTTATAATACAATTGTCCTTGGAATTGTTTCAGACGGTGATCGTATGACCGGGATTGGTATTCTGGAAAATTCCAACGACATTGCTGCCATCATGATTCTGGTTATTCCTTTCACACTTGCTTTCGTGAAAGGTCTCACTTCTAAAGTACTAAGGTATGCTGTTGGTGCAATTTTCTTCTCATTTTATTTTTTCCTGATCTGGCAGTCGAGATCCCGCGGAGCGATTCTCGGAGTAGGGATGCTGGCGATTGCATGGTTCTGGCTTCAGGCCACTAATAAAAAAATGGCCTCAATGCTCGTTGTAGTCGGAATGTGCTTGAGCTTTGGTGCCATGTCTCTTATCAAAAGAGATGCCGGTGACATTGAAGGTTCGACTAATAACAGAAAAATTTATTGGGGAGCTGCGATTAACATGGGTATAAGACATCCATTGTTTGGAGTGGGATACGATGGATTTCCATTGAACCTGATGACTTATACAGATGGACATGTTGGATCAGAAGGGAAACATAAAACTGCACACTCTACATGGCTTTTAGCTTTAGCAGAAACTGGAATTGTAGGATTTATTTTTTATGTAGGTATCTGGGTCTTCTCTTTGAAATCTGCCTGGGCCATGCGGGTAGAGCATCCTGAATTTTTACTCGGCATGCTGTCCTATGGAACAGCCATAACATTTTTATCGCACACCTATATGTTGTACCCTTATATTTTATTGGGGATGACTGTTGCCGCCGGGCAATTTTACATGAAGAATGAAGAAGTAATTCCGACGAAAGGTCTGGAAGGTGCTGTCTACGCTAAGGGTTTATGATGGATGCGTGTATTATAGTTTTACTTATCATTATGTTTTATTCGTATTTTGGTTATCCACTTACGTTAATTTTCTTATCACTTTTTTCCCGTCATAAAGTTTTAAAAAATGACCAGTATCTGCCGGAAGTTTCTCTTCTTATTGCTGCCTACAACGAAGAAGATACAATCGCTGAAAAAATAAAAAATTCACTGGAACTTACTTATCCAAAAGATAAGATGGAAATCGTTGTTGTCTCTGACGGATCTACTGATAAAACAGATGAGATCGTAAAGAGTTATGCTTCCAGTGGCATCAGACTTTTCAGAGTTGAAGGACGTGTTGGCAAAACGGAAGCGAGAAACCAGGCCGTGCTTGCTATGAGAAAAGAAATTATTGTTTTTTCTGATGCCACAGCTGTTTATGAAAAAGATGCGATCCAGAAACTGGTAAGAAATTTTGCGGACCCTACTGTCGGAATGGTTAGTGGTAATTTAAAATATTTCGATAAAGGCCAGGGCTCAATGGGACTTGCGACCAAACTTTACTGGAACTACGAAAAGATGATTAAAAAAGCACAAAGCAGGCTTTTCACTCTTACGGGTGCAGTTGGTTGTATCAATGCTTTCAGAAGAAATCTTTATCACGTTCTTCCTCCAAATATTATCGAAGATTTTACTGAACCACTTATGATTGTCGCTCAGGACTATCGTATTGTTTATGAAGAAGAAGCTGTTTCATATGAACGTACAACTCAAAAACCTTCTCAGGAATTCAGTATGAGAGTGAGAGTTATCCGTGGTGGTATGAAAGGTTTTATTTACGCTTCAAGAAGACTGACTTTTAAAAAACACAGTTTTGTATTCTTTCAGCTTTTTGGACATAAAGTTTTAAGATGGCTGATGCCGATTTTTCTTTTTTTTCTATTCATTGCAAATCTTGCTTCATTCATCATGAACCACAACATGGTTGCTGATATTTTAATGGTCGCACAGTTTCTTTGTTATGCTGCTGCTTTGTTGGGCATGTTGTGGAAGCCACCGGGAATTCTAGGCAAAATTGTTTCAATTCCTACTTACTTCGTAATCATTAACACTGCCAGTTTAAGAGCACTTTACCTGACTCTTACGACTGATCTCGAAGCGACATGGGAAACCAACGTTTACTAAAAAATTATTGGAAGTAATATGAAAAGATGTTTGTGGGTTGTTCCTAAAGGAATTTTTCCGGTCAGAGACGGAGCACGAGTTGCAAATCAGGCCCTGTTAAAATCGGTTAGACCGCACTTCAATGAAATGGATATCATGATCTTTAATGAAGAAGATTCAGATGAGCTTCATATTTCTCACTACAATAAAGATTTTAACCCGACGAACGTTTATTTTTTCAAAAGACCTTCTTACAAAAATATCCTGAAAAAATTATTTTTCCTTTCCATCAACTTTGTAAAAGCACCTCATCTTCCGGTGACAACCGGATATTTTCATACTGATAAAATGAAAAAAGAAGTCCGCCAGGTCTTAAAACACAGAAAATATGATTTGATCGTTTTTGACGGTATCCATCCTTACACTGCTTTTATGGACATGAAGGAATTTAAAAATATTCCAGTGGCCTACAGAGCTCACAATGTTGAAGGTGATTTGTGGTCAACGGCTGCTAGTAAAACCGGAAATAAGATTGTCCAGAATCTGCTGTTATGGCAGGGAAAAAAGATGCTTGATCTGGAAGCTAACCTTATTAACAGGTCAGAACGTACATGGAATATCGCTGAAGAAGATTTAAAACGTTATAAAGAACTTTTAAATGGTGATGACAAAAAACTAATCTACATTCCTGTTGGTCTGGAATTCAAGAGATCGACTTCTGAAAAACTTGTTTCAAAAAACGACCGAATCAAACTTTTATTTCTGGGAAAAATGGACTGGGCACCTAACAAGGACGGACTAAAGTGGTTCCTTGAAGATGTATGGCCTCATGTCGATTCAGAAAAACTGGAACTTCAAATTGTCGGAAGCGGGGACTCAAGTTGGGGAACAGAATTGTTCAAACAACCGGGAATTAAATTTATCGGTTTCGCCAAAGATCTTGATGCTGTTTACGCCAATTGTGACTTCAGTGTGATCCCGATTCGTTACGGCTCTGGAACAAGAATTAAAGTTATCGAAAGTATTTCAAAAGGTGTTCCTATCATCTCGACAGATATGGGAGTGCAGGGAAGTGGTCTGAAGGATTTTTTCCATGCTGAAACAAAAGAAGAATGGGTAAAAGTTTTAAGTATTCTTGATAGAGCTCACGGCCAGAAAATGGCCCAAGCTGCCTTTATCGAACTAGAAAAAATGTATTCTCCCGATTCAATTGGTGAAAAAGCTTTTTCTTCAGTTAAGATTTGATTCAAATAACACTATTGTTCTTTGTGCCCAGAGTTTAGCGCTGAAGCGCTCTTCCAATGCTACGGCTTCATTCGTCGCATTCTGCTTCCAGTGCTTGTAAGTTTCAAGTGTCATATTCAAAACTTCAGTCCAGTTTTCAGTCGAAAACCCTTTCGAAAAATATCCGTTGTGACCGTTAGTCACTAAACTCGCAATCGCTCCAACGTCATTGGCAATGACCGGAATACCTGAGGCCAGGGCTTCAATCAATGTCATTGGCAGACCTTCCCTCAAGCTAGGCATGATAAGAATGTCCGGAGCGATAAAAAATTCAGAAGGATCAGTTACAAATCCGTGCATGGTAACCAGAGATGATAAATTATTTACCTGAATAAAATTTTCCACCTCTGCTCTTTCAACGCCATCACCAAGAACAGTTAAATGAAAACGTTCCTTGAGCGGGAATCTAGAAAGGCATTCCAGAAAAGGCATCAATCCTTTTTCCGGACTTAATCTGCCCACATAAATAAGTTTAATGACATCATTGCTGAATTCAGTTTGATTGCTTCTTTCTTTTCTGATTTTCGGAGCATTACTGAGTGAAAGCATATTTTCGACAACCGTAATTTTACTATACGGCTTCAAAAGCTGTGTCAGTTCATCTTTCATCTTGATTGAAACTGCGATGACTTCATTGCATTTTTTCATCGTCATCATTGCAATCTTCTCATAGATTCTTACTTTCAATGTATGCCCGGTATTTCCATGATGAGTGTGAAGGTGAGGAGTTTTCCCTTTTGCCAAATAACAGGCAATAAGAGCTTTAAAACCATGACTATGAAGCACCAAGGGAAGAGTTTCTTTTTTTAAAACTTCCTTTAATCTTTTTGGAAGATTTAAATCGAGAGCTTTGGTTGAATCGATAATGACACTTTCAATATGTGAAGGAAGAGCTTTTTGAAAATCATAAGCAAGTTCAGGTACGCGCGTTTCCTTGATGATAACCATGAGAGGTTTTACTCCCATATCATAAAGTGAATTGATCCCGGTCAGTACAACTTTTTCTGCACCTGCAAGAACACCGGGGGCCAGTACCAATACTGGTCTGTAATTAGTTTTGGATTTCATGCTTTACCTTAAAGTGCTTGATGATATTTACCAGTCCCAGATATAGTGCTGCATAAATAGGAGCTAAAACCAGAAACCACATTTTTTCAGTCGTAAAAAAATGTCTTCCAGCATAAGTACCAACTGTTAAGACTGCATTAATCGCTGTGAATAGTCCCAGTCCTCTCCATGCAATTAAATCTTTTGCCCCGTATCCTGTAATTCGTGATGAATAGATGAGCCCTGGAATTTTCGGAAGGTAAAAGAAAACCATTGATGAAATAAGTGCACCCATTGCTCCCCATTGTCCCGCGCAAACGTACACTACTAGAAGAGATAGTGGAGTTAAGATGCAATACATTTTTAAGACCCAACCAGTCTGTCCTGTCGCACGAGGAATTGCATCGTGAGGAATAATGTATGCCAGATATGTAATTGCGAAAACTTTTAAGTAAACGGCTGAGTCCATGTATTGGGAAGTGAAAAGAATTTCAATGATCGGTCTGTTAAAAATAATCAGTCCAAAAACCGCTGGTATCATCAGATAAGCAATATCACTTTGTGCTTTTCGGTAATGCTGAACCATACTGAGTTTGTCACCGGCGTGATAGGAAATAGATAGTGCAGGAACCAGTACTTTTTGAATCGACATCTCTAAAATATAAAGTGGAGGTATTCCGAGACATCCCATTGAGTAGAACGCGAAGCTTTGTGGGCTAAGTTGGGATGATAAAAGAATCATGTCAACTTTTTCCAGGAAGAAACTTAAAACACCTGCTATAGAAATAGGAGCGCAGTACTTCCACACTTCCATAAGTCTTTCTTTCTTAATATTGAAAGTAAGTACTTTTTCTTTTTTTCCCAATGAAGCCGCAAGAAGAAGTTTTACAAGGAATAAAACGGTGAAACCGATGAAAGCAGCATTGATATGTTTTGTGACATAAACCAGGCCTACGATTATGACACCTTTTAAAATCTCAAAGCCGCTGTTGAATAAACTTCCATTGATCCTTTTACCTTTGGCAATTAAGTATTCACCGTAGAAGGAAGCAGGGGCAGCAGTGATCGCAGATAAAAGAAGAAGAATAGTCTGCGTTTCTGTTATTGAGATAACATGAGATAGCGGTCTTGAAAAAAGTAATCCAACTGCCGCACTCACAATACTTAAAACAAAACTTAATACCCATGCATGTTCAATATACATTGAAGCATTTTCTTTTTTACCAATCCAGTAGTACACGCTGTAAAGCGGCCCGCCGGTTAAAGATAGAAATGTGATTGATTGAGCATAGAGGAAAAAGATTTTATAAATACCGATATCAACCGGATCTAAAATTCTCACCAGTGCAACCGGAAGGAAGAGATTAGTGATGGCCGAGACCATACTGATAAGATAAACCGGCCAGTGACCTTCTTTGAGTTTATGTAGACCGATCATGATTCATATACCTGCAAATATTTATTAACCATTGTTTTAACCGAATAATGATCTTCGACCAGGCCACGAGCTTTTTTCGCGTCAGAGATAGTTCCTTGTTGATCCGCAAACATTTTATCAAATTTTTTTAAAAATCCTTCAGTATCATTCAGTGCGAATGTCTTGAAGAATGATCCATATTTCAAAAGAGTCATATGGCCGGGAATTTCACTCATCAAACATGGAGTTTCAACGGCCAGTGCTTCGAGCACCGCCACTGGAATTCCTTCGTGTGTTGAAGCCGTCACATACATATCACAACCCATGTTGTATTCGAGTACCAGTTCCTGCGAACCTATGAGTTTAATATTTTTATCTTCCAGAGTTTTTAGTTCATCGTAATAGGTCTGGTCGCTGGGAGGGCCTGCAATAATTAATTGATAATCAGGACGTTGCTTTAATGCCAGCATTAAAAATTTTTGGTCTTTAAGAGGTACTACACGAGAGAGTGAAAGAATAACCGGACGATTCACATCGAGACCATGTCTCTCTGCAATCCATGCTTTTTTTTCTGCCCTCATCTGATCTGTAATGATGCCTGGGTATGTCGAAATCCCATTGGGGATAACAACTACTTTTTTTGGATTTAATTTAATATCTTCCAGATAAAATTTTCCAATCTTCTCACTAACACCAATCATCGTGTCAGCAAGACGCGCAAAGATTTTTTGATAAAGTTTTCCACGCGGATAGTTATCAACATGATCAAGACCATGCGTAGTGTGAATAAGCTTGGGTCTCTTCTGGAATGTTAAGCGTTTCCACAATGAAAGAGGACCGAGATACATTAATGGATTTAAATCGTGACTGTGTATGACATCAGCAGAAAATAAATCAACATTCATCCGTTGTAAAAGCTCAATATCATAGCCAGGTTTTTTAAGTTTGGGCGTAATGACAGTCAGGCCGCTTTTTCTAAAATACTCCACCCAAGTGCGTTCATAATCGTAGATATATATTTCTACGTTATGACCACGTCGCTGTTGCTCAAGTGCTAAGTGAAAAACAATTTTTTCCAGTCCGCCAATTCCCAGGAATTGGGCCACATGAATAATTCTCATAATGTTTAATTTGTCCGGCGTATGCCTTTTACAGAAATCGTGTTATTCTTATTTTCAATAAACCTATATCTAAATAACTACGAATTGGGGAGCAGGACGTGAAATATTTACTCTTTCTTTTAGCATCGACAACAGTTTTCTTAACAGGATGCTCAAGCAATACTCTAAGGGATTATCCTCGCTACAGCGAACACGTTGCAAAGCAAATGGAAAACCTTGAAGTAAACAATCCTGCTAACACAATCAGTAGTGATGTTCCTGATCTTTCGAAAGTTCCAGTCTACATGGCACCAGGTCATCAGTTTACATTATCTCACTCGAGTGACAGTAAACTTTCAGGTAAATTCAGAGCAGACTTCAATGGAATTTTGCAACTTCCATACAACGTAAATATTGATGTAACAGGAAAGACTTTTGCTGAAGTTAAAGAGCAGGTTTTAAACTCATATAGAAAATTTTTTCAGAAGGGTGTTGAGAGTGTAAATTTCGCTCTTGCTTCAAAAGATTTCTGGGTAGAAGTAAGAGGTCTGGTTAAGAAGCCGGGAAGATATTTAGTACGTCCTTCAGACACTCTGGACTTAGTAGTTGATGCTGCAGGCGGAGTTCAAGGGGATATTAGCGTAGATTACTTTACAGCTTCTTTAAAACAATCGAAATATGAGTATCAGGTTTTATTGAATCGTTATTTTGAATCAAGTGAAAGCGTTGAAAAAATCAGATGGCTTGGTGGAGACAGCGTTTTCATCACAAAGCTTGATAGTTTAGCTGGTGGCTCAAAAGAAATTCCATTCGTAACTTTAATCGGTGGAGTTACTAAACCAGGTAAAGTTCTTCATCAAAGAGATGCCAGTCTTTATTATTACATCGAAAAATCTGGTGGATTAGTCTCTGGACTTGGTTATAACGAATGTTATGTTTTTAGAAATACAAAAGATGGAGTTAAACGCATCAACTTTTCATTCGATAAACCAGATACAATTCCAGTGATCATGGCCAATGATACAATTTACATGAATACAAAAGTTGAGACAGAAGGTGACACGTGGTTAACACGTTTTAGTCAGGTTGCAGGAATTATTTCTACGGCAGCCCTTCTGATTATCGCACTTTAATTTAATGAACGAATGGTCAAAACTTTTTTCAAAGTCCTCTTTTTTTTCACTTAAAAAAGAAGAGGACTTAAATTCAGATCTTCAGAACCTCAAATCAAAACTTCAAATTCAGGATTCAGTAAACGGCTTTCACCCCAATAGAAAAGAGGAATTTATCCTTGGAAGATTATGTGCCTCAAAAGCTTATGAAATGCTGACGACAAAAGAACTTCTTTCACTTCAATCACTTCAATCCCGCGCACCATTATGGCCTGATGATGTCGTAGGAAGCATCACTCATGATAAAAATTTTGTTGGTGCAGCTGTTGCAAAAAAATCAGATCTTATCGGAGTAGGAATTGATTTTGAAGAAATGGGCAGAACAAAAATGGAATTGAGCTCACACATCAGAAGTGCAGGTGATTTAAAATCCCATCCAGAATTTTCTGATGTCGAATTACTCACACTTATTTTTTCTACAAAAGAAACTCTCTACAAAGCTTTGTATCCATCTGTTCAAAAATTTTTTGGATTTGAAGATGCAGCTCTTCGATCAGTTGATAAGGCTAACGGAGTATTTGAAATTGAATTACTAACTCAACTTACTCTTAATTTTGGCCCAAATTCACGCAAAAGTTTTCAAGGCCGCTTTACACTTTCAAATAAAACCTGTTTAACCGTTTTAGAGGTAAATCCCGAGTGAAATACTCAAGCTGGGGTGCTTTTTCTATCTTTAGAGAAAAATAATTTAAAGGTCAAATTTTGGCCTTTAAAATCAATCTCTTGTAGATGTCTCAAGTTATCGTTTTTGTTGTGAAAATTTTACATTTAGACCAGTATGCCGATAAGGATTAGTGCGCTGGATGTTATACTGCGTGAATAATTTGTTTAGAACATTACTTTAACTAGGGCCTTGGTTTGTTCATCCACAACTTGTTTGAAAAAATTTCTGACGATAAAAAAAGCTCGATTGCATTATCGATTGGTGCAACTGTTCTCACATATCTGGAACTGGAAACTAAGTCGAATAAAATTTCTAATGCCCTTATAAACTCTGGTGTACATCCTGGAGACATCGTTGGTGTTTCACTTAAACGATCACCAGAACTCGTTGCGACTGTACTTGGAATTTTAAAAGCGGGTGCAGCTTATCTTCCTCTTGATCCAGAGTATCCGCTCGAACGTTTGAAATACATGGTTTCTCATTCGCGTGTAGAAAAAATTATTACTCACCAGAGTCTCGCAGGAATTTTCAAAGATTCAAAAGCAGATATCATGGTTTTTGAAAAAATAAATCTTAATGTTTCAGACATGCGTCCAGTGGTCGATGAATCTAAAATCGATCTAGCTTACGTTATTTATACCAGCGGCTCCACTGGAAATCCGAAAGGTGTTTCTATGGGACATAAGGCCCTGGTGAATTTAATCCAGTGGCAAAACGAACAGACAATTTTTAAAACAAACAGTATCACTCTTCAATTCACGCCATTAAGTTTTGATGTTCACTTTCAGGAAATATTTTCGACATTATCGCTGGGCGGGCATCTGGTTATGATTTCAGAAGAGCTTCGTTTAGATACATACGCCCTTTTAAAAACTCTTGAAGAGAAAAAAGTTAACAGAATTTTTCTACCGTACGTAGCTCTTAATCATCTTTCTGAAATCGCTGTTGCTCACAATCTTTATCCTTCAGCTCTGAAAGAAGTAACGACTGCAGGTGAGCAGTTAAAAATTACGAGCAACATCAGGGCGTTCTTCACAAAATTAAATCAGGCCACACTTTACAATCACTATGGACCCAGCGAATCTCACGTGGTCACAAGTTTAACGCTTTCCGGTGAGGCATCAGCTTGGCCTGCGCTACCGACAATCGGAAAAGCAATCAGTAATTCATTCACATATCTTCTCGATGAAAATATGTTGCCAGTGGATACAGGTAGCGAAGGGGATATTTATCTCGGAGGTATTTGTCTTGCGAACGGATATTTGTATTCTCCTGAGCTGACTAACGAAAGATTTTTAAATACCAAAGAATTCGGCCGCATCTATAAAACCGGCGATATCGGATACGTCAATGCTGAAGGAAATATTGTTTTTCTCGGAAGAAAAGACGGACAGGTAAAAATCAGAGGATACAGAATCGAGCTTGGTGAAATCGAACTGGCGATCATGAAACAAAGTGATGTAAATCGCAGCGTCGTAAAAGTTATCGAGAGCCATGATGGTGAAGGTGAAAATTATATCTGTGCTTATGTAACAGGTAATGTGAACATTGGAAAACTCCGCGAAGCTCTTCGCTCTGAACTTCCTGAGTATATGGTTCCAAGCCACTTTTTGAAGATAGAATCCATCCCAATTACTCCATCGGGGAAAGTAGACTACAAAAATCTTCCGAAGCCTGATAATACACGTCCTGAGCTTGCAGAAGAGTTTGTTGCTGCTGAATCAGCAACTCAAAAATTAATCCAGAAGTGCTGGAAAAAATATTTAAAAATTTCTGAAATAGGAATTGACGATAATTTCTTTGACCTGGGAGGAACTTCTCTCATGGCCATCAAGATTTTAATTGATCTTAACCAGATCTCTGAAAAAAAATTGACTGTTGTTAATCTTTTTCAGTATTCAACGATCAGAAAGATTTCATCTTTCATTGATAATGAAAAAGATGAACTTGATATGTTCATTGAAAGACAGAATGATTCAACTGGAACAATCTCAGGTGACATCGCCGTTATCGGAATGACCGGAAGATTTCCTGGATCAAGTAATATAGATGAATTCTGGAATAATTTAGTAGCGGTAAAAAATAGTCTGGAAAAGTTCAGCCCGGACTTATTAAATCCTGCTGTAGATCCTGAACTTGCTCAGGACAGTAATTATGTTTTCGTTCAGGGAAATCATCCTGGACAGGAAAACTTCGATAATAAGTTTTTTGGTATGACTCCGCGTGAAGCAGAGTTGATGGATCCTCAGCAAAGAAAATTTTTAGAGATTACTCACGAAGGTCTGGAGCTCGCAGGATACAATCCTGAAAACTACAATGGATCAATTGGTATATTCGCCGGAATGGGGAATTCAAAGTACAACCGACTTGTTGACCAGTATCCGGAAAAAGTAAAAATGATCGGCGACTTTAACGTCATGCTCGGTCTGGAAAAAGATTACATCGCAACCAGAGTTGCTTTTAAATTAAATTTAAAAGGACCGGCATTAAGTATTCACACAGCATGCTCAACTTCGCTGGTAGCAATTATTGAAGCTGTAAAAAATCTTAGACTACATAACTGTGACATGGCACTTGCTGGTGGTATTTCCATTTCAGGTGCCCCATCAACAGGACATTTATTTCAGGAAGGAGGAATCCTCACACAAAACGGTGAGTGTCGTTCATTCGACAGTGAAGCAACAGGTACAGCGTTTACAGATGGAAGCGGTGTTGTTGTGTTAAAACGTTTATCAGACGCTGAAAAAGACAGTGATACAATTCTCGCTGTCATTAAAGGTGTCGGGATCAACAACGACGGTGCTAACAAAATGAGTTTCACCGCTCCAAGCGTTTTAGGGCAGGCAGAGGCCATCCTTCGCGCACATAGAGATGCAGGAATCACAGCTGATACACTGGGGCTTATTGAAGCTCACGGAACGGCGACACCTGTCGGTGATCCGATTGAAGTTGAAGCACTGATTAAGGCATTCAGAAAATCTACAGAAAATAGAAATTACTGTTACCTGACATCGGTAAAATCAAACGTCGGCCACTTAACAGGTGCAGCTGGTGTGGCGAGTTTTATTAAAGCAGTAAAAGCAGTAAATACCGGAATCATTCCGGGAACAGCACATTATACTTCACCTAATAAACTTTTAGCTCTTGATGAATCACCATTTATCATTACAAATGAATCACGTCCTTTCCCCGAAAACCATACTCACAGACGTGCAGGAATTTCTGCATTCGGAGTTGGCGGGACAAACGCTCATGTGATCATTGAAGAATATAAAATTGCAGATAAAAAAATATCTCATGATAAGACAGCTTCTGTTTTTAAAATTTCTGCCAAATCCGAAAAGCAGTTAGAGTTGATGCAAAACTCTCTGGTTGAAAAATTAAAAGAAACTGATCTTTCGGAGTGGAAGAAAATTGCCTATACGCTTGAAGTCGGAAGAAAAGAATACAAGTTCAGAAGTTTTGTTACAGCAAAAGATCACAGCGATCTAAAGCGTCTTTGTGCTTTAAATAGCGGCAAGGGACAATTTACAAAACTTCCATCTTTATATTTCATGTTCCCAGGCCAGGGCAGCCATTATAAACAAATGGGACTGGGTCTTTATGAGTCCAGTGGAATTTTCAGGGAAGTTTTTGATCAGTGCTGTTCACTAATCAATAAACATCTTACTTACAACATCAAAGATATTATCCTGAGCGAAAACTCAGAAGAGAATTTAAATAATACTTTCTATTCTCAACCTGCGATCTTTATCATTGAATACTCACTTGCAATGACACTTCAGTCTTTAGGATTTAATCCAAAAGGATCAATTGGTCACAGCATCGGTGAATTTGTTGCAGCTACTCTGAACGGAGTTTTTTCACTGGAAGACGGACTTCGTGCTATTGCGAAGAGAGCAGAAGTCATGCAAAAACTTCCTACGGGAATGATGTTGTCTGTGAGTTTAACGGAAGAAAAATTGCGTGAGTTGTTAAAAGGCCGCGAACTTGATATCGCTGTCATCAACGGATCCCAGTCATGTGTTGTGGCCGGATCTCATGGTGAAGTTCTGGATTTCAAGCGCACTTTATCTGACCTGGATATCGCTTCTATTGAACTAAAAACTTCACACGCTTTCCACTCGAGAATGATGAAACCGGCCGTCATTGAATATAAAGAATTCCTTAAGACTCTGACGATTTCTGAGCCACGTGAAGCAATGTATTCGACAGTGACTGCAGACCTTGAAAAAGAGTTGATTGGCAGTATCGATTACTGGGCCAATCACATTGAGGAAACTGTACAATTCTCTAAAACTATTTCAAGCGTCCTTGTCCTCCCTAACATACTCCTGCTAGAAGTAGGCACGAGAAATATTCTTACTAACCTGGCAAAAAAAGAGCAGTTGCTGATCCCTGGATCGGACACGAAAATCGTTACTCTTTTAAGCAACAAAGCTGAACTGGAAAACTTTAGTTTCAATAAGGCGCTTGGCGATCTTTGGCTTGCTGGATTAAAAGTCAGCGATTCAAATATATTATTTGAAGAAGCAGATAGAAGCAGAGTTCCCGCACAGACTTATATTTTTGAAGAAACCAGACACTGGCTAGAACCAAAAAATACAAAAATTACAAATACGAACACCAATATTTTAAATCACCCGACAATTAAGGACAACATTATGAGCGAGAAATTAACATCACTACAAAACACTCTGATTGAACTTTTCGAGAGATCATCGGGAATTGAAGTTGGAAGTTTTGACAATGATACAACTTTCCTTGAAATGGGAATGGATTCATTGTTCTTAACTCAGGTTGCATTACTACTGAAGAAAGAACTTAAGACGACTGTAACTTTCAGACAACTCATGGAAGATTATGGATCAATCAATCTTCTGGCGAATCATTTAGTGAAATCTGTCGAAGTAAAAATTGAGACTACACCAGTTGCAGCACCTGCAGTGAAAGCTCCTGAAGCACAGCCTGTTATTGCAGCACTTGCAGCACCGGCCAATACTTTTCCTGCACAATCTGCAGCTACTCAACAAGTGCAAGTACCAAAAGTGAATATGCAGCCAATGGCCCCAATGGCCTCTGGATCAGGTCTAGAAAATATCATCAATCGTCAGCTGGAGCTTATGTCTCAGCAAATTATGCTTTTAAGCGGAAATCAAATTTCAACAGAGCTTACTCAGACTGAAACTTATGAAGCTGCTCCTCAAATGACTGCACCTCAAGCGCAACCTCAAATTGCAACAGCGAAAATAGAAGCGGCTCAATCAGCGCCAGTTGTAGATGCTGTTAATGAGAAAAAAGGTAAACTTGCCGTCACAAACGTGAAAGTAGCTTTCGGAGCGATCGCAAGAATTTCAACTGAAAAAAACTCTCAGCTTACAGAAGCACAAAATAAAAAGCTGAAAGATTTTTTTGCAAAATACACTGAGAAAACAAAAGGCTCAAAAAAGTTTACTCAGGATAATCGCAAAAATCACGCAGACCCTCGTGCTGTAACAGGATTCAAACCTGAAAGCAAAGAAGTAGTTTACCCGATCGTTGTTAAAAAATCCTACCTGCAAACTCTATGGGATATCGATGACAATAAATACATCGATATGACTTGTGGTTTCGGTTCAAACTTTTTCGGTAACGGAAACGAAAGAATTAAAAAACATGTTCTGAAACAAATTGAAGAAGGGATTGAGATTGGGCCTCAACATCCACTTGTTTCTGAAGTTTCAAACATGATCAATGAGATGACTGGAAACGACAGAACTGCATTTTGTAATACAGGATCTGAAGCCGTTTTAGGTGCAATGAGAATTGCACGTACAGTGACAGGAAGAGAAAAAATTATTTGTTTCACTGGTTCATACCACGGGATAAATGATGAAGTTATTTTAAGAGGATCGAAATCAGGAAAATCATTTCCTGCAGCTCCTGGAATTAACGGCGAATCAGTTTCAAACATGATCGTTCTTGATTATGGAACAGCAGAATCTTTAAAAATTATCAGAGAAATGGCTTCAGAGGTTGCTGCGGTTCTTGTTGAACCGGTTCAATCGCGTCGCTGTAACTTTCACCCGGTAGAATTTTTAAAAGAAGTAAGAAAGATCACGCTTGAATCAAACACATGTTTAATTTTTGATGAGATCATTACGGGATTCCGCGTTCACCCGGCCGGGGCACAAGGGTATTTTGGAATTCGCGCTGATCTTTGTACGTACGGAAAAATTGTCGGTGGTGGAATGCCTATCGGCGTTGTATCCGGGAAAACAGAATATATGGACGCGCTTGATGGCGGTCACTGGCAATACGGAGATGATTCTACTCCTACAGTTGGAGTTACATACTTCGCTGGAACTTTTGTGCGCCATCCATTAGCGCTTGCAGCAGCTAAGGGAGCTCTTGAAATTCTTAAAGAAGGTGGTGTTGAACGACTTACGCAGTTAAACAACAGAGCGCAAAAATTTGCAGATGATCTTAACCTTTTCTTACTAATAGAAAACGCGCCGATTCAAATGGACAACTTTGGCCCGTTGATGAAACCTAAATGGAATTCAGATATTGTTAGTGGCGATTTGCTGTTTGCTATTCTAAGATACAACGGAGTTCACGTTTATGATGGATTCCCATGGTTCATCAACCTTGCACATACTGAACAGGAGTTAGTTGAAGTT
>JACMNL010000010.1 GCA_014378525.1 Bacteriovorax sp. | reverse complement strand
GATCGCTCCAAGAATCGGTGCATATCTACCTGCTCTTTCAGTATATTTTTCGAAGAATGGACGTCCTCTGTTTAAAAAGTAATTCATCCATTTTTTGACCTGAGCGTTGTACACCACAGGAATATCAAAATAATTATTTTCTAAATTTAATTCTTCGGCGCCTTCAAGGTAATAAGTTTTACCTTTATAGTTTCCAAGGCCATCAAGAGTTGAAGCTCCTGTGATCATCGATTTCGATTGTTCTTTTGCGATTTTCGCACTTTCCTCTTCGTCGATTTTCTTATCCAGATCCGTGTAATCTGCTTTCTTCAAACGAAGGTACGCTTCACGAACACTTTCAGATGCAAAACCATCTTTTGTGTTATGAGAGTTTGCTGCAACTTTAGTTGCTGCTGCCGTTGATGAAGTTTTAGTAGATGCACATGATGAAACGATAAGAGCAAGTGCGAGAAAGGATAATTTAGAAGTTGATCGTTTTAGTAGGCTTTTTTTCATAAATATTATCATCCTGATGAAGTCACTAAGGTGATCCAACGCTCCTGTTGAATCCGAGCACAGATACAGATTAAAGTGTAACCGCAAAACCCTTAAAAAAAAAGCCTTTTCCCGTCTAGCTATAAATTAAGGACCCGCATAAAATAGTCCAATGAAGAACTCACTTATAAAATTACTTTCACTTGCAACTTTTTTAATGGTGTTTTCCACTCCCCTTCATCCTGAAATCAAGCCCCCGAATTATGATTTTACATTGGCGCTGATAGAACCTTTTTTCCCAGGCAAAAGCATTACTGACATACATAAAGACAAAACAATAAAGTCGGATATTTTTGAAGATAATGGAAATGCGAAGATCATTCGATTTAAATTGAAGCGCGCGAACTACTCCCTGGATATATATACGCAGGTTAAGGACGATAAAATCTCTGATGTATTCGTGAGACTTCCACAATACTTCATTCACGATTTATTTTTAACTGATCTGGTAAAGCGCTACAAAAAGCAGGATAAGTTCATAAGACATGACATGAGCGCTTTATACGTATGGATGAACAGAGACGGAAATAATATTTTGTATCACGGAAGCTGCTCTATCACCTGCTTTCCGATGTTCGTTGAAGTCGTGAATAAAGACCCAAAAGTGATTCCACTTTACCAAAAATTCAACGAAGCTTTACCTAAATGGTAACGTTTCTTTTTTTAGCGTAAACACCAACGAGAATTCCAACGACGATCATGATCGCACACAGAAGTTGTCCCATTGTTAAAAATCCAAAGTAATAACCAAGCTGGCTATCCGGTTCCCGGTAAAACTCAACCACAAATCTGAAGAGTCCATATACTCCTATAAACGCCGCTGAAATCATCCCGTAAACTTTTACTTTTGATCTTAAAAACCAAAGCACAGCAGTTAACAATAGACCTTCAAGAAACGCTTCATATAATTGTGAAGCATGACGTGGGGCCAGCCCCCCGCCGTTTGGAAAAATAATTCCTACCCATGAATCAGTCGGACGCCCGTACAATTCACCATTGATAAAATTTCCTAAACGCCCCCAGAATAATCCCTGCGATCCCGAAAGGGCCACAGAGTCCATTACTTCAAACCAAGTAATCTTATTTTGTCTTGCAAAGATGTATCCACCGGCACATAAACCGACAAGAGCACCGTGAAAACTAAGACCGCCTTTCCATACAGCGAGAAGCTCCATCATATGTTCAGAATAATATTCCCAGTTATAAATAAAGACGTAAAAAAATCTCGCACCGATAAACATACAAACAATCATCGTCGTAATCAGTGTATCAATTTTTTCTACGGGAACTTTGAAGAAGTTTTTTTGAACCAGAACTTTTAAAAGCAATCCTGCGATGATGAATCCGATAACGTACATCAATCCGTACCAGCGAACCTGCAAAGGCCCCAGCGCAAAAATAACGGGATCTAAATTGTGGACGTAATGATTATTCATGTTGGATATCTCTTTAAAAATTAAATTTTAAAAAGGATAACCAAGACAGACTACAATGACAAATCTGTTTTCGGACGGAAACTTTCTTCCGGATGAACCAGTCCTTCAGTCATTCTCGCCAGCGTCTGAATCATTTGTCTTACGGGAACGGAAAGCCCAGAGTAATCCATGTATGAACAGTGTGCAGATAAAAAGCTCAGTAGCTCTTCATTCGTCATTTTAATATTTCTTCCACGTAGTGTGGGATCGAGTCTCAGCACTTTAAATTTAGGACCGAGTTTTTTTACACCATCGAGTGATAAAACTTTATTCCCTACAACGTCGACAAAAACAACTTCACCTTTTGATTCGACAGAACGCTGAAGAACCATTCCGTCATCAACAGTCACACCCCATAAACCTAAAATTCCATGCTGAACAAGTGACCAGCTTAAAAATCTATTGATAACAATACGTGCTGCCAGTTTTTTTGCAGGCTCTTTCGCCGAACCAAAATCATTATAACAACCGTACTCCCATACTTTCACACCAAACGAGTAAACCATCAGGCCGATTTCTTTATAGCGATAAACATTATAACCAGGTTTTGGAATCACGCTCTCAAGACCGTAACGATCACTTTCAATCGAAGCCTGCATTTGACGCGAGACTCCTGGTGTTGCTTCAAAAAAATTCAGGCAACGGGAAGCGTTGTTTTTTTTCATGATGGCCAGTGCAGCTGGTTCTTCTTTCTCGGAAAGTTTGTTAAAATTCATCGAAAGCAGGAAGTCTCCCAGGCCAGAATCAAAGTTTTGCGGATCCAAAGCAATGTATATTGGTAGGTTCAACTCTTTTTGGTATTGATAGTAAGTTTTTTTACTCATAGCGTCTTCCTCGGCTTCGAGAGGATTTCCCCTCGTACAAGATCTTTATCGGACGACTATTCCCTTGACATTAAGGTGCACTTTGCTTAAAAATCCAAGGTTCATAAATAGTGGTTAAAATTAGGGCCAACAAGTTTTATATCCGAGCTTAATACTCTGGTTTAGACCCCTGGATTTGCCTATTTACTTAGGAGTTTTAGATGTACGGAATTGTAGAGATTGGTGGACACCAGTACAAAGTTCAAGCAGGAGATCTAATCGACGTTGAAAAACTAGCACACGATGCTGGGGCAACGATCACTTTAGACCAAGTTCTATTCATTGGTGGAGATAAGCCTTTAGTTGGTGCACCAGTAATCGGTGGAGCAAAAATCAGTGCAAAAGTTATTATGCACGATCGCTCAAGAAAATTAATCATTTTCAAGAGAAAACCAGGTGGATACAAAAGAAGAAACGGTCACAGACAAAACTTTACTGCTCTATTGATTACAGAAATCAATGACGGTGCAGGAAATACTGTTAAGATCGATAAAGCATCAAAAAATGCTGAAAAATACTTAAAATAATTAATTAGATTTTATTAGGAGTTACTTATATGGCACACAAAAAAGCCGCCGGGTCCACAGCTAACGGTAGAGATTCAAATCCAAAAATGCGTGGAACAAAGAAATACGGTGGAGAAGCTGTTATTTCTGGAAACATCATCGTACGTCAGAAAGGAACAAAACTATTCCCAGGTACTGGAGTAGGTATGGGACGTGATTTTACAATCTACGCTACTACAGACGGAGTTGTTAAATTCACTCACTACACTAAGAGCAAAAAGCTTGTTTCTGTAGTTCCAGCTTAGTTTTTTCTAGGCATATTAACTAAAAGTGTTATAAGGGAATCCATATGGATTCCCTTTTTTTTTGTGTGGGATCCAATTAGGTAAAAATGCGTTTTATAGATGAAGTTAGAATCACGGTTATTTCAGGTCACGGCGGTCCAGGTGCAATTACTTTTCGTAGAGAAAAGTCGATTCCTTTCGGTGGACCCGATGGTGGTGACGGAGGCCATGGCGGCTCTGTTATTTTAGTAGCAGATGAAAACATCAACACACTAATTAACTTCCGCGGAAAAAAAGTTTTCGCAGCAGAAGACGGTCAACCCGGAGCTGGAAGACAGCTGAACGGTAAAGACGGTCTTGATTATGTTCTTCCTGTTCCAGTTGGAACAATCGTTAGAAACGCAGACACAGGCGCTCTGATCGCCGATTTAAAATATCATGACGAAAGAGTTGTTATCGCCGAAGGTGGTAACGGCGGACGCGGAAACATCAACTTCAAATCAGCAACTAATCAGGCCCCAAGAATTGCTCAGCCAGGTCTTGAAGGTCAGGAATTAATTTTAGATCTTGAGCTAAAGCTTATTGCAGATCTTGCTCTGATTGGTTTACCGAACGCAGGTAAATCGACATTGATCTCTGCGATCTCTGCTGCTCGTCCTAAGATTGCAGATTATCCATTCACGACTCTTGAGCCAAACCTTGGTGTAGTAACGATGGGAGAAAGATCATGGGTTGTCGCTGACATTCCAGGATTGATTGAAGATGCATCGATCGGAAAAGGTCTCGGAGTAAAATTCTTAAAGCATATCGAAAGAACTTCTGCGCTTGTTCACTTAGTGGACGTGTCGTGGTGTCTTGATGAATTCGAGGCGTTCGAGCAATACGTCGTTGTTCGCACTGAACTTGAAAAATACAGCGAAGATTTAGCACTTAAGCGCGAGCTTATCTGCCTTACAAAAATTGATGCTATGACTGAAGAAGAAATCAAAAAATTTCAGGATTTCTTCGAACAACAATTAGATAAAAAAGTATTAACCATATCTGGTGTCTCTGGAAGAAATATTGATGAACTTAAGTCGCTCATGATTAAGTGTATTGATATGGGAAAAATCGCCAAGAAAGAAAAAGAAAAAGACCGCGCTAAATCTATTATGGACGAGATTTATATTGTGGATGAGGATTAAAAATGAATCGTGATTATGTAAATAAAGAAGTGACTGCAATTCTAGCAGACAAAAGTTTTGAAGCTCCGTTGAACGTGGCCATGGCATCAGCGTGGATCATGGGAAACTTCAAAGGCTTAAATCTTAAAATTTTAGATCTAAGAAAAGTTTCCGGCATCTCGGACTTCTTCGTAATTGGTTCGGCATCAAACCCGACTCAAGCGAGTGCCATGGCCGAAGAAATTTCTTCGCAAATGAGACTTAACAATATTGAAGCACTTTCAAAAGAAGGTCTTAAAACAAATACTGACTGGATCCTTTTAGACTACGGTGACATTATTGTTCACGTTTTCCACGAGCCTTCTCGTACAGTTTATGATCTTGAGCATCTATACAAAAACGCTATTCACATTGATATCCCTGAATCGTACTACTTCTCTACTCCTGAAGATGAGAGAAAAGGAAGCAACGACAGCGGAAGAAACTACTTCTAGTATTAACAGATGCGAGATCTTCATTTAATTGTTGTCGGGAAACTGAACGATAAGAGTATCGAAGATCTCGAGAGTGTTTATTTCAAACGATTAACATCTCCCAAGCTTCATATTTATGAAGCTCGTGCTCATTCAGAAGATCTCGCGAAAGAAGCGAAAGAAGTTCTGGCAAAAATCGATGACATTTCGAAGTCTGAAAATCCCTACATTGTATTGATGATGGAAAAAGGTAAGCAGTTCACCAGTGTGGAATTTTCGAAATGGCTTTCGGGAATCAGTGACCGCCAGAGTGTGGTGTTTGTTATAGGCGGAGCTTCAGGACACGGCGAAGAAGTGATCAAGCGTGCACATTTTAAACTTTCATTATCAGAACTGACTTATCCGCATAAACTGGCCCGGTTACTTTTGGTTGAACAGATTTATCGTGCTCAAACGATTGCGGCCGGGCATCCCTACAATAAGTAATGCGGGAATTCCTTAGAAACTAAGTGGGATTTTATAGATTGAAGTAACTTCTTTCTCACCTGCTTTGCTCGTCTTCACATCAATCTCACTATACTTATTCATGTTGGCGTCTTTCATGTCGCATAAAAAGAACTGAGTTTCTTTTACACAACTAACGGCCACTTCTGTTAACCCTTTCAGCGCCATCTTAACAGTCGCTTTTGTCGTCGGAAGAGGCTTGAATCCTATATCGAGGAAAAAGAATTTGATGATATTTTTCTGTGCCACTAATTCGATATGGTAGGTGCCGGGCATTCTGATGAAACCGTTATTTGGTCCTGGTTTATTCATCCTGTGCGCAAATGCATTTGTTGAGAGAAATACTGTTAGTAATAATGTCACAAATGAAGCTTTCATAGCGTATACCTTTTGTTAAGATCAGAAGTAATCTCAGCTAGTATACGACGATAAGGAGTATTTGTGACCATCAATAAATCAGTTAATTTAAAAGTAAATGGAATGCACTGTGGTGGATGCGCAGGCAAAGTTAAAAAAAGTCTGGATGAGTTAAATATTGATCACACTGTCGATATCAATGTTGAAAGTGGCAATGTAAATATTAAATACAATTCTGAACAAAGTACGATTGCAATTTTAAAAAACAGTATAGAAAAAGTTGGTTTTCAGGTTGAGTCGATTGAGCTCGAATAATAAAACATTCAAAATTGAAGGAATGACCTGTGCTGCATGCTCGGGGATCATTGAAAAAGAAACGCGCAAGCTTGCTGGTGTAGAATCTGCAGTTGTCAATTTTGCAACTGAGACCGCAGAGTTTAAAGTTGGTGACGGCTTTGACCTGGAAATGTTACATGCTCTTTTAAAGAAACTTGGTTATAGGGCCATTGATCCGAAGGCCACTGATTCAAAAAATAATGACACTGCATTTAATTCTGATTTTTACCGCGCGCTTATTGCAATTGTTCTAGCGGCACTGACAATGTTTTTTGCAATGGTTGTGATGAACAATACTGTTCAGGCAATATTGACGACGATATTGGTTTTTGGATTTGGATTTCCTTATTTAAATGCGGTTTTTAGATTTCACTCCAATATGAATACACTGATTGGTCTGGGAGTTTTAAGTTCATACTTCTACAGTCTTTATCTGATGATCTCATCTGCTCACGCTCACACTTATTTTGAAGGTGGAGCCTTCATCATCGCCTTCTCACTTGTGGGGCATTACCTCGATGGGATTGCAAAAACGAAAGCACGCAATAATTTAAGTTCACTTTATAAAATGCAGATTAAATTTGCTTCAAAGATTATTGATGGAAATGAAATTAACACACCGGTTATTGATATTAAAACAAATGATGTCATTCGTTTGCGTCCTGGAGAAAAATTTCCTCTAGATGGAGAAATTATCGAAGGCGAAACTCATGCTGATGAATCGATGCTTACCGGTGAATCACAGGCCGTTGCCAAATCTGTTGGTGCAAAAATTTTTGCGGGAAGTTTGAATCTTGAAGGGTCTGTTAAAATAAAAATTACTTCTACTCTTCATAGTACTTTCATTTCCGGGATCGTTCAGTTTGTAGAGAAAGCACAGCTTAACAAAGCACCGATTCAAAAATACGCTGATCGCATTGTGAAGTTTTTTGTTCCCGTGATTTTATTTATTGCTGTCCTCACTTTTGTTGTTTGGTTGATGATTTCACATGATACAGGTCTTTCTGTTACACATATGATTACTGTTCTGGTGATTGCATGTCCTTGTGCTCTGGGCCTCGCAGTTCCGATGGCCATTATGCTTTCGACAAGTGAAGCTGCAAAAAATGGTTTATTAATCAGTGGTGGAGACGTAATTGAAAAAGGGTCTCATATAGATACAATTGTTTTTGATAAAACAGGAACTCTCACAGAAGGACATCCTGAATTAACTGATATTGTCTTGTTTGATTCATCTGTTGATGTCGACAATATGTTAAAACTTGCGGCCTCGGCACTTCAATACTCCACTCACCCGCTTTCTCAGTCCATTGCCAATGCAGCTACAAAAAAGAATTTTGCACTGGGAGATCCTGATAAATTTAAAAGTCTCACAGGTCTTGGTGTAACAGCTGAGTTTAATAAAAAACAGCTGGTACTAGGTAATGCTGATTTATTAAAACAGGAAAATGTTGAGGGGATAATTCCTGAATCATTTTATAAACAGCACATCGGCAGTTATGTTTTTATGTCGATAGATAAAAAACTGGTTGCTGCATTCGTTATTACTGATCCGGTAAAAAAAGAAGCGGTTGTGCTGATTAAAAAACTGCATGACTTAAATATTAATGTATGGATGTTGACCGGTGATCATGAAGGAGTTGCCAATAAGATCGGCGCAGAACTGGGTATTTCTTCTGAGTTCATTCGCGCAGGAGTTAAACCTGTAGGCAAAGCAGATTTTATTTCAGAACTGCAATCAAAGAAATTTAAAGTGGCCATGATTGGTGATGGCATCAACGATGCTCCTGCATTGGCGAGAGCTGATCTTTCAATTGCAATGAGTAATGGTTCTGACGTGGCACTGGAAGCTGCGGAAGTCTCGTTACTGGATGGAAAGATAATGCTCGCCGGAGAATTTTTTGCGAGATCAAAAAGAACGATGAGAGTGATTAAAGAAAATCTACTGTTGTCATCGCTCTATAATATTTTATGCATTCCGCTTGCGGCCGGTGTTTTTTATCCATGGTATAAAATTTCACTTACACCAATGTGGGCAAGTCTTGCGATGGGACTTTCAAGTTTTTCTGTGATCGTGAATTCTTTTCGCGTGAAAAAAATTAATTAAATTCAGATACATAGACTTTGAATAAAATTTACCTGAAACTTCAAAAAAATGTCGCTAAACTAAAAAACTATATGGATGATTTTCAGAACAACTAACCCAATCGGGAAGCCCCGAATGGCAGGCAATACAAAGTCACCCAAAGAATAAAATTGTGACCATATTACAGGCCTTTGCAACAAAAATAATTTATGCTTTAAGCCTAGTACCGTTAATATGAGATAATTAATAAATGGACCAGGAAAAACAACAGTACATTGAAGAACAGGTCAATATTGACTATGTTTTGAAATCGAAAAATTCGGCACTGGCCTTTTTAATGGTCGCTGTTCTTTTTATTTTTCTTCACAAAGTTGTTAGTGAATATAAAATCTATATTACTATTTTTTCCATCGCAGTTATTGCACTTTCTGTTCTAAGACTTTTCAATGTGAAACGCTATAACGAAAATAATCTTACTCTCCGCGAAGCTGTGAGAAATGTTTCCATTACGGCATTAATCAACGGAATACTCTGGACGATAATCGGAATTGAATCCATTCTTTCATTCGATCAGATCAACATTCAGATATTAACTACATTTATTATTCTCATCGCTTTCAGTGCTGCTTCGATTGTAACTCTTTCTCATAAAAAATCTGTATTTATTGCCTTAAATTTTATTGTTTTAACTCCACAATTTTTTTATTCAGTTCTTCAATATATAAAAACAAATGAGTCCGCCAGCTTGTGGCTTATGGGTTATACGGCCATTAATATTATGTATAACCTCAGACAAGGTGCAGTCATCCAGAATGAATTGAAGAAAAATTTCAGCAATGAATACGAATTGAAAAAATCACTGGAAGAAGTTGCTCTCAGTAAAAAAAATCTGGAAGAAGAAAGTATCAAAACGTTTCATGCTTCAAGACTTTCATCTCTGGGGGAAATGGCCGGAGGTGTGGCCCATGAAATTAATAACCCGCTGACAATCATTCAGGGGATGGCAAAATCCATTCTTGTTCACGAAACACTTACTATAGATGAAAATACTAAAAAAAAATTAGCTAAAATTAATTCTGCTTCAGATCGTATCGCCAAGATCGTCAAAGGGATGAAAATCATTTCGAGCAAAAATGATCAGATTGAACATGAAGTTACCAAAATCAGTAAAGTCATTGAACTCAGCCTTGGATTATTTGAAGAACGCTTCAAGAATGAAGACATAAAGTTTACGCTGGAAAATGTGACTGACCCTTTTGTAATGTGCAATCCGCTTCAGGTTTCACAGATCATTATTAACCTGATGAGTAATGCAATTGATGCTATTTTAAAAGAAGACTCAGAACATTTATTGATTATTAAAGTGAATGAAAATTTTCTGGATCATTCGGTCGATATCAGGGTCATCAATAGCGGGCAGCTAATTTCCGAAGAACTCTCAACAAAAATTTTCGAGCCGTTTTTTTCCACCAAATCTCTTGGTAAAGGAACAGGGCTGGGTCTGAGTATTTCACAGACTCTTACTCACAGTAATAACGGTTTTCTTAGTTACGAAGAGTATGAAGGTAAGGTATGCTTCAAGCTACACTTATCTACTCACACTAAAGATTAATTCATGAAAATTATCTGGCCGCTTATACTCATCTCCTACGCAAGTTTATTTGTCTTCGGTATCAGTGATAATATTCGTGGTCCTCTCTTTCCTGAAATTTTAAAAGAATTTAATATCAGTGACTCGATGGGATCGCTGATGTTTGCCCTAAGCTCTCTTTCGGGATTTGTGGCCAGTCATTTTGCGCGAAATCTACTCCGCCGTTTTGACAGAAGATCAATTCTTCAATGGGCCTGTATTGGAATCACTCTGACGATGATAGGTCTTGCAGTGTCTCCTAATTTTTATGTGTTTTTAGTATTCAGTGTTTTGTTCGGACTAAACTCAGGAATCATTGGACTGGTACCAAATGTACTTGTTCCGCTGGGATCAACTCCGGAAAAAAAGCAACAGCTCCTTTCAGGTCTTCATGCGATGTATGGAATTGCAAGCTTGATTGCTCCGATGCTGGTGGCGGGAATAAGTTTTTTGACAGGAAACTGGCGTTACACTTTTGCTTTTACTTCACTTGCTCCGCTCACATTATACTTTTATTCACTTCATAAAAGTCACCACCCTCATCATCAGAAACCGAAAGTTTCAAAAGAAGAGCATAAGGAAAATAAAAAGAAAAATTTCAAACCACAGGTCTTTCTTGCTTTTATGGTGAGCTTTGCAGTAGCTGCTGAAGTTATGATTTCTTCGAGGCTCGCTCTCTACATGAGACGTGAATGGAATTTTGATCTGGAAATGTCGAGTTTGTATGTGACTTGTTTTTTTATTGCATTACTACTCGGAAGACTTTTGTTTACAGGTATAAAATTTAAAAGATCAATTCAATTTCAACTTTCGGGCTGTCTTATCGTTACAGCACTTTTAATTGTTTGCGGTTTACTGGTTCATCCACTTTTTTTAGCAGCTGCAGGGTTTAGTATTGCTCCTTTTTATCCGCTGGCCATTGCTCTTATCTCAACAGAGTTTCCGCAGGATCTTGATACGGCGGTATCTTATATGATGGCGACAGACTCTATGATGCTGGCGATTATGCACCTTTCAGTGGGAAAATTGAGTGATGGTTTTGGAATTCATCAGGCACTTTACATTGGTATCTTTTTTCTGAGTTTTTCGTTTTTGTTGGTCAATAGCTACCAGTTTTTCTTTAAAAGGCCTGCAAACTTTAAAAATAATTAAAATTTTTTAATATTATTTTCGCTTAGAAAAACCTTTTTTGCCCGATTTCCACTATGAAAAACAGTCTTTTTTATTTTTTTAAAGCCGTAACATATGCACGAGTAGTGCCATTTTTTTTATCAACAATAAAATTCTTTTTGGCTCCACATAAAGTTTTTAAAAATAATAACTTATAAAACAATGTGGAAAAGTGGCCTAGTTATCAACAATTCCTTCCTGGGACATTCTGTACTTTTATGCCCCGACGTCCACAAGAATTCCGCCACACTCCTCTATAAGTTCGGATGCTTTTCAAAAAAAAAAAAAAAGATATTATCTGGAGGTTGAAGAATACCCTAAGGAGAAAACCGTGAAAGCTAAAACTACTACTAGCAAGAACGTACGAAATGTTCCAATCCCTGCACCAATCAAACCTGTCTCGATAAAATCGGAAAAAGTTAAAGAAAAATCCAGCTCTTCAGCAGCAACTATGGGTGCTCCTGTAAAGGTAGCAAACGAAAAAGAGCAACTCAGACAAATTTTAATGATGGTTAAAGGTATTCGCAGTGGTGATTTTAGTTTGCGTGTTGAACTTGAAAATGAATCTCTCTTAGGTGATATCGCCGAAGTATTAAATGATATTAACGAACTCAACATGAACATGGCCAATGAGTTTGTTCGAGTTGGTAAGATCGTAGGTAAAGAAGGAAAGATGACTGAGCGTGTGTCTATCGGGTCTGTAAGAGGCGCCTGGGCAACGAACGTTGAATCAGTAAACACTTTGATTGGAGATTTAGTTCAACCGATCACAGAGGCCGCCAGAGTAATCACATCGGTTGCGAAGGGAGATTTAAGTCAGAAGATGACTCTCGAAATTGAAGGTGCTCCACTCTCTGGGGAATTTGCAAGAATCGGGATGACGGTTAACACCATGGTTGATCAGCTGAACTCGTTCGCGAGCGAGGTAACTCGTGTTGCGAAGGAAGTAGGTACAGAAGGAAAACTTGGTGGACAGGCCGATGTAAAAGGAGTTTCTGGTACATGGAAAGATCTAACAGATAACGTAAACGGCCTCGCAGGAAACCTGACTGCACAGGTTCGTAACATTGCAAAAGTTACGACGGCGGTTGCGAAGGGAGATTTATCTCAGAAGATTACGGTAGATGCCCGCGGAGAAATTTACGAACTAAAAACTACGATCAACGTAATGGTGGATCAGCTTTCATCATTCGCGGCCGAGGTTACTCGTGTTGCGAAGGACGTAGGTACTGAAGGTCGTCTTGGTGGTCAGGCGGATGTAAAAGGTGTTTCTGGTACATGGAAAGATTTAACGGATAACGTAAACGGTCTTGCGAACAATCTAACCGCACAGGTTCGTAACATTGCAAAGGTTACGACGGCCGTTGCTAACGGCGACTTGTCTCAGAAGATTACGGTTGATGCCCGCGGAGAAATTCTTGAACTAAAAACTACCATCAACGTAATGGTTGATACCCTACGCTCTTTTTCTGCTGAGGTTACAAGGGTTGCGAAAGAAGTAGGTACAGAAGGAAAGCTCGGTGGACAGGCCGATGTAAAAGGAGTTTCTGGTACGTGGAAAGATCTAACCGACAACGTAAATGGTCTCGCCGGAAACTTAACGGCGCAGGTACGAAACATTGCAAAAGTTACGACAGCGGTTGCTAAGGGAGACTTGTCACAAAAAATTACGGTAGATGCGAAGGGAGAAATCTTCGAGTTAAAAAATACGATCAACATCATGGTGGATCAGCTGAACTCATTTGCGGCGGAGGTAACTCGTGTTGCGAAAGAGGTAGGTACAGAAGGAAAGCTCGGTGGACAGGCGGATGTAAAAGGGGTTTCGGGAACGTGGAAAGATCTAACCGATAACGTAAATGGTCTTGCCGGAAACTTAACGGCGCAGGTACGAAACATTGCGAAGGTTACAACAGCGGTTGCCAACGGCGACTTATCACAAAAAATTACAGTAGATGCGAAAGGAGAAATCTTTGAGCTAAAAAATACGATCAACACGATGGTGGATCAGCTGAACTCTTTTGCGGCGGAGGTAACTCGTGTTGCAAAGGAAGTAGGTACAGAAGGAAAGCTCGGTGGACAGGCGGATGTAAAAGGGGTTTCTGGTACGTGGAAAAATCTAACCGATAACGTAAACGGTCTAGCTGGAAACTTAACGGATCAGGTTCGAAACATTGCAAAGGTTACAACTGCCGTTGCTAAGGGAGATTTAAGTCAGAAGATTACAGTAGATGCAAAGGGAGAAATCCTCGAGCTAAAAAATACCATCAACATCATGGTGGATCAGCTGAACTCATTTGCGGCGGAGGTAACCAGAGTTGCAAAAGAAGTAGGTACAGAAGGTCGTCTTGGTGGACAGGCCGAAGTTAAAGGGGTTTCTGGTACGTGGAAAGATCTAACTGATAACGTAAACGTTCTTGCAAACAATTTAACGGATCAGGTTCGAAACATTGCAAAGGTTACAACTGCCGTTGCTAACGGCGACTTATCACAAAAAATTACGGTAGATGCGAGAGGAGAAATCTTCGAGCTAAAAAATACCATCAACGTCATGGTGGATCAGCTGAACTCATTTGCGGCGGAGGTAACTCGTGTTGCAAAAGAAGTAGGTACAGAAGGAAAACTCGGTGGACAGGCCGATGTACGCGGGGTTTCTGGTACGTGGAAAGATCTAACCGATAACGTAAACGGTCTCGCTGGAAACTTAACGGATCAGGTTCGAAACATTGCAAAGGTTACAACAGCGGTTGCTAACGGCGACTTATCACAAAAAATTACAGTCGATGCGAAGGGAGAAATCTTCGAGCTAAAAAATACGATCAACATCATGGTGGATCAGCTGAACTCATTTGCGGCGGAGGTAACTCGTGTTGCGAAAGAGGTAGGTACAGAAGGAAAGCTCGGTGGACAGGCGGATGTAAAAGGAGTTTCTGGTACGTGGAAAAACCTAACCGATAACGTAAACGTTCTTGCCGGAAACTTAACGGATCAGGTTCGAAACATTGCAAAGGTTACGACTGCGGTTGCTAACGGCGACTTATCACAAAAAATTACGGTAGATGCGAAGGGAGAGATCCTGGAACTAAAAAATACGATCAACACGATGGTGGATCAGCTGAACTCTTTTGCGGCGGAAGTAACTAGAGTTGCGAAAGAAGTAGGTACAGAAGGAAAACTTGGTGGACAGGCCGAGGTAAAAGGTGTTTCTGGAACGTGGAAAGATTTAACTGATAACGTAAACTTCATGGCCGGTAACTTAACGAAACAGGTACGTGGTATCGTAAAAGTTGTTACCGCGGTTGCCAACGGGGATTTAAATCAGAAGTTCGTACTCGAAGCAAAGGGAGAGGTTGCTGCCCTTGCAGAAACAATTAACTCAATGACTGATACACTAAGAACATTTGCCGATCAGGTAACAACTGTTGCCAGAGAGGTAGGTATCGAAGGAAAACTTGGAGCGCAAGCAAAGGTTCCAGGGGTTGCCGGAACATGGAAAGATTTAACTGATAACGTAAATTTCATGGCCTCGAATTTAACGACTCAGGTACGTGGTATCGTAAAAGTTGTTACCGCGGTTGCCGATGGAGATTTAAATCAGAAGTTCGTACTCGAAGCAAAAGGAGAGGTTGCCGCTCTCGCAGAAACAATTAACTCGATGACAGATACACTAAGAACATTCGCGGATCAGGTTACGACGACCGCCAGAGAGGTCGGGATCGAAGGAAAACTTGGTGGACAGGCGAAGGTTCCGGGTGCTGCTGGTACATGGAAAGATTTAACTGATAACGTAAACCAGCTCGCAGGTAACCTTACAACTCAGATCAGAGCGATTGCGGAAGTTTCGACTGCCGTTACACGCGGGGATTTATCGCAGTCTATTCAGGTTGAGGCGCAAGGAGAAGTTGCGGCCCTAAAAGATAACCTGAACCAGATGATTGGAAACTTAAAAGATACAACAGATAAAAACCATGAGCAGGACTGGTTAAAAACCAACCTTGCGAAATTCGCTTCGATGATGCAAGGACAGCGTTCGATCACTTCGGTTGCTCAATTGATTATGTCAGAGTTAACTCCGCTGATCGATGCTCAACAGGGAACGTTTTTCATCATGGATACTGATAAAGATGAACCGGTTTTATCATTAATTGCCAGTTACGCTTTCACTGAAAGAAAACATTTCAACAATCATTTTAAATTGAGAGAAGGTATTGTCGGCCAGTCTGCTTTTGAGAAAAAGAAAATTCTTCTTAACAAGGCCCCTGCTGATTATATCTATGTGTCTTCTTCATTGGGAGAAACACCGCCGGTTAACATCATCGTCTTACCTATTCTCTTTGAAGGTGAAGTAAAAGCTGTTATCGAACTTGCATCAATTCACTCTTTTTCACAAAACTATTTGAACTTCTTAGACCAGCTGATGACATCGATCGGGGTTGTATTAAACATGATCGCTTCTACAATGAGAACGGAAGAACTTCTTCAAGAGTTGAAGAAGTCCAATGCTGAACTTGAAGCGCAGGCAAAAGAACTTGAAGATAAAGCAAAACTTCTGGAAATTAAGAACCAGGAAGTTGAGCTTGCATCTCACTCTGTTGAAGAAAAGGCCGAGCAGCTTTCACTTATTTCGAAATATAAATCTGAGTTCCTTGCCAACATGTCACACGAACTTAGAACTCCACTTAACAGCTTACTTATCCTTTCTAAAATGCTTTCTGAAAACAAAGAGCAGAACTTATCGAATGAGCAGATTAAATTCACTCACACGATTTATTCTTCCGGATGTGATCTACTCGCTCTAATTAACGAGATTCTGGATCTATCTAAAGTTGAGGCCGGGAAAATGCCTATCGTTCCTCGCGAAGTAAAAGTTCCGGAAATCAGCGAGTATATCGAGCATACTTTCAGACCAGTCGCAAATCACAAAGGTCTGGCCTTCAACATCGAATCGACTCCGGACATTGCCTCGACTTTAATTACAACTGACGTAACGAGAGTCCAGCAAATCCTAAAAAATCTTCTTTCGAATGCATTTAAATTCACTGAACAAGGAAGTGTTACTCTGAAAATTAATCAGGGACTTGTGAAGAATGAAAAATGCATTATTTTCTCAGTACTAGATACAGGGATTGGTATACCTAAAGAAAAACAAAATCTTATTTTCGAAGCATTCCAGCAAGCAGATGGTACGACCAACAGAAAGTATGGTGGAACAGGTCTTGGTTTAACAATTTCACGCCAGATTGCGCGCCTTCTTGGTGGTAGCATCGAAGTGGAAAGTGCTCCAGGAAACGGCTCAATCTTTACTCTGTACTTACCTCTTCAGTATCAACTTCAATCGATTGAAGGATTGACGGAATTTACTTCCGATAAACCAATAGTAAATTTACCGAAACTTCCCAAAGACGCTGATTTCAGTCAGACAAAAGTTTTACTAATTGATGATGACATGAGAAATATTTTCGCCATTACTGTGATCCTTGAACGCCAGGGAATGGAAGTCATTTATGCTGAAAACGGAAAACTGGGAATTGATAAACTGAAAGAAAATCCTGATGTCGAAATGATTTTAATGGATGTCATGATGCCGGAAATGGGTGGTATCGAAGCTACTCAGGAAATCAGAAAGATTGAGCAGTTTAAAAATCTTCCGATCATCACACTGACAGCAAAAGCGATGAAAGGTGACAGAGAAAAATGTTTAGAAGCTGGTGCAAGTGATTACATCACGAAACCGGTAGATACAGACCACTTGTTAAGTGTTATGCATAAATGGTTAACGGTATCGAACGAGAAAAAAGTTAGTTTATAAACATGAATAAAAAAGTAAACATATTGGTTGTCGATGACCGGCTTGAAGGCGTACTCGCTGTTCAGGCGGTCCTCGATTCACCGGACTACAATGTAGTTTCTGCCAGCTCTGGGAGTGAAGCACTAAAACATCTTCTGAAAGATGACTTTGCGGTTATCCTTCTCGATGTTCAAATGCCAATCATGAATGGATTTGAAACCGCAGAAATCATCAAGACTCGCGAGAAATCCAAGGACATCCCTATTGTCTTCATGTCAGCGATCAATCAGGATGAGCAATATGTTTATCAGGGTTATAAAGTTGGTGCCGTTGATTATCTTTTAAAGCCATTCGATCCGTATATTTTAAGATCAAAAGTTGCAGTCTTCGTCGATATCTACCTGAAGAAAAACCTGATACGTGAACAGGCTCAAAAAATCTATGACAATGAAATTTTAGCTCATGCTGCTTCCATCAATAATATTGAACTGGAAAATTTAAGACGTTATCAGAATTTAGCTGACTCCATTCCTCAGATTGTTTTTCGTGTGAAGGAGGGCGGAGCTTATGAATATTTTAACAAAGTGTGGTTTGAGTATACTGGTCTCAATCCAGAAACAAGCTTTGATATAAAATGGCAGGATGTGATTCATCCTAATGATCTTGATAATCTCATGTTGCTTTTTGAACATTCTGAAAATAAAAATGGTAATGAAATAGAATGCCGTATTCTCAACAGGCATGGTGAGTTCCGCTGGCATTTAATCCGTATACAGCCTGAACTTTTCTGGAATTCCAGCGAGGTTAAATCATGGCTTGGAACGGCTACAGATATTGAAGACAGGAAAAAACTTGAAGATACTCAGCGTTTTTTATCTCAGGCAGGAGAAATACTGGTTTCATCACTTGATTCAAGTTTTATCTTCGAAAGTATTTCACACTTATCTGTTCCATACCTGGCCGACTGGTGTTCATTCGATGTTATGAATGATGATGATGTTCTCGAAAATCTTGTTACATATCATCCTGACATGAATAAAGTTGAACATGTTAAAGCGTTGCATGAACTTTACTGGAGCCATCCTAATAGTGAAGACGACACACTAAAAGTACTGGCGAGTGGAAAAGCACAGATCTATAAAGATCCGGGATTTAAATTATTAAAAGACCTGAATCTCAAAAAAGAACAAGTTACTCTTGCCAATGAATTATGCGAAACAAATTTCATGATAATTCCTCTCATTGCTCACGGGCACTCATTAGGGACTATGACTTTTGCTACTTATGGAATGGGGAGAAAATATGACCAGCAACATATTGCACTCGCCGAAGAACTTGGACGACGTGTGGCCCTCGCATTTGAAAATGCAAAGCTTTATCGTTTTTCACAAAGGGCCATTGAAGTCAGAAATGATTTCTTATCTATTGCTTCTCATGAACTGAATACACCAATCACTTCTGTTAAACTTCAACTGCAAATGGTAAACAGAACGTTGAACAATAAAAAAGATGATGCCTTTCCAGTCGACCGTTTCAAAAAATCCATTGATACTTCTGTCAAACAAGTTGATCGTTTGATTAATCTTGTACAAGTCCTGCTGGACGTTTCACGTATTCAATCAGGACAATTTAATTTTACCTTTGAGAATGTCAACGTATTCGACATGGTCAATGATGTAGTCGATCGCCACAAAGAAATACTTCAAAGCTATAGCTGTACACTAAAAGTAATAAATCCGAATAACATTCTTGTTGTCTGGGATAAAACACGCATGGAGCAGGTCCTTTCCAATCTGATTAACAATGCTATTAAATATGCTCCGGGAAAAATTGAAGTGTCTGTTTCGGAAGAATCAGAATTTGTTAAAATAAAAGTACGGGATGAAGGCCCTGGAATTCCTCCTGATAAAAAGAATACAATTTTCGATCGTTTTACGAGAGGAAACTCACCGGACAGTGTAAGTGGGCTGGGGCTTGGACTTTATATCGTTAAACAGATTATTGAAGGCCATAATGGAAGAATCGAAATTGATTCCAGCATTGAAGTTGGTTCATGCTTCACAATCGTTCTTCCAAAAAATACGGCCCATGTATCAGTTGTCGCGTCTATTTCTGAGCCTTATACAGATCTAAAAGCTTAATCTTTTGTTTCATCTTTAAAAAACCGCTCCAGGGATCTTTTCTTTTTTTCAAAAGTTGTGGAACATCTTTTAGAGTGTATTGATCAGGAGATTTTAATTTTTTAGCTTCCGCCCAGGTAATCGGAAACGCAACAGGCGCATGAGGTCTCGCCCTGACAGAATAAGGAACGATAGCTGAAGCTCCATATCCATTGCGAAGGTAATCCAGAAATATTTTTCCTTTTCTTTTTGCTTTGGAAATATTGGTTGTAAATTTCCCGGGATTTTCCATTTCCATCTGATCACATATACTTTTTGAGAAGTTTTTAACTTCATCCCAGCTATAGACTGGAGCAACCGGTACGTGAACATGAAGTCCCTTCCCACCACTGGTCTTAATGAATGATTTTAGTTTTAATCTGTCGAGTAATGCCTTTAAGATAAATGCTGCTTCTTTAACTTTTTCGAATTTTACGCCAGGATCCGGGTCAAAGTCGAAAACGATCTGGTTAGCATAATCAATCTCGCTATAGACGCCGCCTCTTGCATGGATTTCCAGAGTTCCCAGTTGAACAAGTTCGGTGAGCCCGGCTCCTGATTCAATATAGAGAATTTCTTCTTCTTTCTTTTTTAATTTTGATACAACTTTCTCGCTTAAAATTCCTTCCTGATCGGTCTCAATATGCTTCTGGAAAAAACACATTTTACCTTCGCCATTTGGGCATCTTAATAGTGCGAGTGGTCTGTCTTTAACATAAGGGATAATCCACTTCTCGATTGAGTCATAATAGGCCGCAAGATCATGCTTTGTGATTCCGTCAGCAGAATAAATAACTTTATCCGGATGGGTAATTTCGTAGTCTTTTTCATTTGAATCCTTCTTCGGTTTTGTAGTTACCTTTTTAACTTTCTTTTTATTTTTTTTCACGCCCTCTGGAAGTTCCAGAAAAACATCTTTCGCTTTTTTATCATCACGCAAACTTTTAAATGCCGAGTGTCTTAAAATTTTATCTTCAGTCCATGCACCGAATTCTATATTCGCAACAAGTTCAGGTTTTACCCAAATCACTTCTTTTTCTTTAGGAGATTTCACATCAAAGGGAGAAGCTTTTGCTTTTAACTTTTTTAATTTTCCCAGCAGTAATTTATGATTTTTTTGGTTATAACCCGTACCTACTTTTCCCAGGTATTGAAATTCACCATCTTCATTTTTTGCTCCCATTAACAAGGCCGCAATCTCATTTGTTTCGCGAAGAGTGTAACCGCCAATAACAAACTCCTGCATATTCGTGCATTTTATTTTTTGCCAGTCCTTATTTCTTCCAGATGAATAACCAGCTTCCGTATTTTTAGAAATAATTCCTTCCAGTTTATTATGGCAGGCACTTTTAAAAATACTCGCTCCATTCTCATCCCAGTGGTGACTGTAAATAATTTTTTCCGAGTCTGACTTGCTGATCACTTCTTCCAGCAAAGTTTTTCTTTCAGACAACGGCATCTCTCTGCAGTCATAACCATTCAGGTAGAGAAGATCAAAAACATAGTAAACAAGCTCTTCACTTTTTCCTGCTTCAAGAGCATTCTGAAGTCCATCAAAGCTGCTGTGGCCTTTTTTATCAAGCCAGACAACCTCTCCATCCATGACAATCGACTGAACCGGAAGTTTTTCACATTCCTGCTGCAAATTTTTATATTTTGCACTCCAGTCAAGGCCGCTTCTGGTCAGGAGCTGCACCTTCGTTTTATCTTTCCTGCATATTGTACGGTAACCATCAAATTTAATTTCATGGATCCAGTGATTTCCTTTCGGAGGCACATCCATCAACGTAGCGAGCTGGGGACTTTTGATGTCTTTAAAGTTCAGGACTTTGCTTTTTTTCTGACTCCTGGGCTTAACTTTTGAGACTTTTTTAACTGATGTTTCCCCTGTCATGTCAGCTTCAAGAGTTTCGAGGCTAATGCCTGATAAAACACTTTCGTCTTCATCGGTAATATTTTTTTTGGAACTCGCTTCCTCGTCATTTTTTTTGATTAAAAACCAGTTATTTTTTCTTCCAGGAATATGAGTTCTTACCAGCACCCATTGTCCGTGAAGCTTATGTCCTTTAAGTTCGAATTCAAGTTTTCCTTTTTTCAGCTGCTCTTTAGCATCTGCAGGTGGAATCCATTTTCCATTGTCCCAAACGATGACATGACCACCGCCATACTCCCCTTCAGGAATTTCTCCTTCAAAATTGGCGTAATCAACCGGATGATCTTCAACTTCAACTGCAAGTCTCTTATCTTTTGGATTGAGCGAAGGACCTTTAGGAACGGCCCAGCTTTTTAAAACTCCATCGAGTTCAAGTCTAAAGTCATAGTGAAGATGACTAGCATGATGTTTTTGAATCACAAAAATATTTTTGCCTTTGACCTTCCCCATTTTTCCGGATGGCTCGGCAGTTTTTTTAAAATCTCTTTTTGATTTATATTCTTTTAAACTCATAACTATGCCTTCTTAACTTTTTTAGCAGTCTTCTTGTGGGCCACTGCTTTTTTATGTGCACCACCGGCCTTCAGTCCTTTTTGTAAAAACGGAAGCAGGTCAATGACGTTAGTATTGGTATCTTCGACATCTTCTTCAATTTCAGCACTGACTTCAACATCGCCTGATTTAATTTTTTTCTTGATGTATTTAAGCAGCTCGTCCTGATAGGTGTCTTTGTACTGTTCCGGTTTCCATTTCGCAGTCATTTCATCAACCAGAGTTTTAGCGGCCTTCATTTCTTTTGGAGAAACTTTTATTTTTTTCAAATCGAAATCATCGAGAAAATCAGCTTCATGAACTTCCTGAATCTCGTGAGCGAAACGAAGCATTTCAAGAATTAAATAATCACCGCGTGCCATAATGGCCACAAGATGCTGTTTGCTTCTCAAAACAAATTTAGCGACGGCCACTTTTTTTGTTTCGTCCAGAATTTTTCTCATCAGCACATATCCCTTCTCACCATTTTTTCCAGGCACGAGGTAATAAGGCTTTTCGAATAGAAGAACATCGACTTCATCAATGGAAACAAAATCTTCAATATCAATTGTTTTAGTGGCCTTGGGATTGGCCTTTAGAAAATCTTCTTGTGTAATGAGAACAAATTTATCTTTTCCATACTCATAGGCCTTTTCAATATCTTTGCGATCGACTTCTTTGCCTGTCGCTTTGTTGTATTGTTTGTAACCGATAGGGGCCAGGTTCTTTTTATCCAACATTTTAAAGCTGAGGCGTTCTTCCTCTTTTGCACTCATGACAGCAACGGGAATATTTAATAATCCAAAACTAATTGCTCCGCTCCAAATTCCTCTCGCCATAAGTCCTCCTTGAGACATAACTCACAAAACTCATGCATTTCTCATACCCAGCTTTTTTGTACCTAAGTGGTACGCAAATTGCTTTATAGCTAAATTAAGTTTTAAAACGGGGAAAATTTCCTCGCTAACATCATTGGAGAATTCATGAAAACTAAAATCTGGTTACTATCACTAGCGTTATCAATTGGAACTTTTGCTGCTGTAAGTACACATGCTGCGGACGCAACAACATTGAATGACCAGCAAATCGCAGAAATTCTTGAAAAAACAAACGATGCTGAAATCGATGCAGCTAAACTTGCAAAAGGTGATGCTAAAAATAAAGAAGTAAAAGAATTCGCAAAAATGATGATTGACGAACACAAGATGAACAACAAAGAAGCGAAGATGGTTCTTAAAAAAGGAAAAATTAAACCTGAAGAAACTGAAACTTCAAAAATGATCACTGAAGAAAGTAAAAGTAAAAGAGAATTGCTGAAGAAACAAAAAAATCTGGCCTTCGATAAAATGTACATGGAACAACAGGTAGCTATGCATACTCAAGTGTTAAGCGATCTTGAAACTAAACTTATTCCTTCAGCAAAAAATGCAGCATTAAAAACTCACTTAGAAGCAACTAAAGTTCACGTTAAAGCTCACCTTGAAAAAGCGCAAGCTATCCAGGCAAAACTTTAAACCTCAGTAGGCTGCGCATTCAACGATTGAGTGCGCAGTTTTTTTAATAACTCATTTAATAAGTTTATTACTCTCTCAATTTTTCTTAAGATTCAAAAATATCTAACTCAAACCAAATTTCTTTTATGCTAAGCTGACAATGGGTTCGAAATGTTTCGAAGGAGGTTTTATGCTCTCTCTAACGCCAGAACAGATTCTCGTTATTTCAGTGGTCTCAGTTTGGTTTTTATTTCCACTCGGTATGCTGGTTTCATTCATCAGACAATCTAATGAAGAACATGCTCCAACCCGTATACGTACTATGACGGCCGGAGACATTGCTCACTCACCTGCTTATGCACCTGAAGTGGATGAAGACGTTGATGATGATGAGTTTATCCCTTCATCTATTCCGGCCTATCAGATCCCTAAGACTAACCAAAATTCCAACAATTACACTCCTAAAGTGTAAGGATTTTGGCCTAAAGTTTTAAACAAAATAAGACGATAAAGTAAGCATGCAAAAGCTTATTTATCTTGTCGTGCTTATTTTAATTTTCTCACTCTCTGGATGTGGAAAAAAAACAATTACTACCAGTAGTGAAATTAATGCTGCATACATCACTTCAAATGCATCAAATTATTTTTCAACGACACAAAAAATTGTTGTCGAAGTTTATTATGAACCCGGCGCAGAGCCTTTTGTTGGTACAAGACTAAACGGACATCCTTACTGGGAAATTCTGGAAGATAATTTAAAAGCGATTTTTAAATTCAGAACGAACATACCTGTGATCATCGTTCCAAAAGACCAGGCTTCAATGTACACACTACCTGCTCAAAATAAAACAACGTGGACACCTGACGATATAGTTGCACTAAACCAAACATATAAGCAGGCTTCCCCTTCAGCAACTGAAGCTCATTTCTATATCTATTTCTTAAAGGGAAATTCAAGCGACTCTGCAAACGTGATCGCAGAGAGCATAAACGGAACACCGGTTATCGGAGTTTTTAAAAGTGTTATTACTGGAAGTGGTAGTGGCATTGTTCAACGTTATGTTGAGCAGTCTACCATCGTTCATGAAATGGGACACGCTATAGGATTTGTAAATAATGGTGTGCCAATGAAAACACCTTATCAGGACACTGCTCACGGAAATCATTCAACCAATTCAAACTGTGTGATGTACTGGCAGAACGAAGGCCAGGCCGATCTTCAGAATTTCGTTGCCCACTATATTTCTACTGGCGACAACATTATGTGGGGACCGGAAGTCATGGCCGATGCCCAGGCCTTCAGTAAATAATTCTTAAAGTGCGTGAAGCGCTTTCGCATGAAAATTAATATGTGATTCAATAAACGTCGCTATGAAATAATAGCTGTGATCATAACCTTTGTGATAATTTGTCTCAATGCCCTGATGATGAGCGTGACAAGCGCTGTCCAGATCACTTACCAATAATTGTTTTTCAAGAAATTCATCCTGCAATCCCTGATCAATCAGAATTTTATGTAAATGTTTTTTACCGTTACTCACTAATTCAGTCGCATCGAAATTTTTCCAGTTCTCTCGGTCGTTTCCTAAATAACCTGTAAAAGCTTTTTCTCCCCATGGACACTTTGTCGGATGAGAGACTGGTGAAAATGCAGATACTGATTGAAACAATTCAGGATGACGAAGACTGAGAACAATTGCTCCATGCCCCCCCATTGAATGACCCATGATTGAAATTCTATTTGGTGGAACTTTAAATTGTGATTGAAGCATTCCGACGATTTCTTTCGTGATGTAACTTTCCATTCTGTAATGATCTTTATATCCCGGAGTCGTAGCATCTAAATAAAAGCTTGCTCCCGAACCAAAATCCCATCCTTCATGCTCATGGGGAAGATCTAATCCTCGTGGAGATGTATCAGGACAAATGACCATCAGCTGATGTTTCGAAAAATATTTCTGGGCACCAGCTTTAGTCGTAAAATTTTCTTCAGTACAAGTAAGACCTGATAGCCAGATCACACAGCCTCTCACCACTCCATCAGGAATGAACGTAGAAAACTTCATCTTCGTTTTTGTCTCGAGCGATTCATGTTCCCAAAACTGAACCACTCCACCAAACATTCTGTGAGTCTTTAAAACTTGTGCTGTCATATTAATCCTTAATTACATTTTAATAACTGAACGGATACTTTTCCCTTCATGCATATAATCGAACGCCTTATTAATTTCCTCAAGCGGCAATTCAAAAGTAACCATATCGTCGATGTTGATGGCACCAGACATATACTGGTCAACGTATCCTGGAAGTTCCGTGCGTCCTCTGACTCCGCCGAATGCAGAACCTTTCCACACTCTTCCTGTGACTAACTGGAATGGCCTTGTCGAAATTTCCTGACCAGCACCAGCGACACCAATGACAATTGATTCTCCCCATCCACGATGAGCACACTCAAGTGCAGCTCTCATCAATTGCGTATTACCCACACACTCGAAAGAGTAATCAACTCCCCACTCAGTCATATCAATAATCACCTGCTGAATCGGCTTATCAAAATCTTTAGGATTAATAAAATCAGTCGCACCAAATTTCATCGCAATATCTTTTTTCGCAGGATTGATATCGATCGCGATAATTCTTCCAGCACCGGCCATCTTCGCACCCTGGATAACTGAAAGACCAATTCCTCCAAGTCCAAAAACTGCAACGCTGGATCCTTTCTCAACCTTCGCTGTATTTAAAACAGCACCAATTCCCGTCGTGACTCCACAACCAAGAAGACAAACTTTATCAAGCGGAGCTTTCGGATCAATTTTCGCCAGCGCAATCTCAGGAACAACAGTGTACTCAGCAAACGTTGAGCACCCCATATAATGGTGAATCATTTTTCCATCTTTCGAAAAACGTGACGTCCCGTCTGGCATTACACCTTTTCCCTGAGTCGCACGTATGCGCACACAAAGATTGGTTTTTCCCGATAGACAAAATTTACATTCTTTACATTCAGGAGTGTAGAGAGGAATAACGTGGTCACCTTTTTTAAGTGTTGTTACACCTTCGCCGACTTCTTCTACTATTCCTCCACCTTCGTGACCTAAGATCACAGGAAATAGACCTTCTGAGTCCATTCCTGAAAGTGTGTATGCATCTGTATGACAAACACCCGTCGCTACAACTTTAATTAAGACTTCGCCTTTTTTTGGTCCTTCTAGATCCACTTCTTCGATTGATAATGGGGCATTCGGTTTCCAGGCAACAGCAGCTCTAATTTTCATTATATCTCCAGCATTTTTGATTATTTTTTACAATAAACATTCGAGGTTATAGGCAATTCAGTCAAGAAACAAAATTTAATCCATTTGAGCTATTTACCCAAAGATTGGCCAAAATCTTCTAATTTTGAAAATTAATTTCGCTGGTTAAGATCACTCGGCCAATCTCTAACTAGCAATGAAACTGCCTTAATTTTTTACAATTTCATGAGATTGAAGAATTATTTCTAGACACTCAAATCAGCAAAAACATCATAAAATAACGCGCAAAAAAGTTATTAAAAATGGTTGAAATGAACTCGCATTTTATTGATTAAGTGTCTAAATTTATTGGATTATTTTTTTGGTTGCGGGAATAGGATTTGAACCTATGACCTTCGGGTTATGAGGGCGAGAAGGCCCGTTTTTTTTCTATGTAAAATTGTTCATTTTTATTAACGATTTCGAGAAGTTAAGTCCATTTTTGACTACTGCTGATTTCTGTGGTTTTCGGTTGATTTCTGGTGGCCGTGGCACTTTTGTGGCACTCGGATTTTAACATTGGCACTCAGTCAAGAAATTTGAGTGCCAATGTTAAAACACTAAACAGCGATTCAGAAATGAAATAACTCTCTATTAAATCCTTTCCAAACTTACCCTAATAGATCTACAGGGCTAAGTTGAGGTCTGTAATCGTTACAAAACTAAGAATTCTTAATCACTCATTATGACACATATGCTAAAACGAATTAATTATAATTAAGAGGAAGGAAAAATGAAAAAACCAAATTTGAAATCAATCCTTGGCGCAGCGATAGTACTTTCTGCTTTGACGAACGCACAGGCAGAGATACCTAAAAAAATTAAGAAATCAAAAACAACTTCAGGAGTAGTTTTCAAAGTACAGGACAGAACTAACGATCAGAGTTCTGTTTCAGATGGCAGCAAGACAGAAAAAGCATCAAAATAGAGCTTTATTTGAAAACTATTAATATTCTTTTGTTATACTTAGTCACATCTATGAATGCATTTGCTCAACTTAAAATAGGTATCCCGCGTATCTCTGAGAATCTGAATCATTTAGAGATTCACTCTGTTAGCGAATATGTAATTTTCGACGACCTCTTACGCTCTCTAATAAAATTTGACTCAAACGGAGAACTTGCTCCTGACTTAGCCGAGTCATGGGAAATTAAAGATCAATACAAAAAATTTGTTTTAAAGATTAAACCCAACCAATATTTTTCTGACAATAGTCTAATCACGACAAAAGATATTACGAAGTCTCTTCAGAATGTCTTAGCAAATCCTGACATTGTCCACGGTGATGGAAATAAAATAAAAAAGATATCGCTTTTAAATGACACTCAAATTGAAATTGAATTATCTGAAAGTAATCCTTTTTTCCTAACAGAACTTTCTGCACCAGAATATCGAATAGTAAAAACAACTGATGCTAAATATGGTGTAACTTCAGGTCCTTATTTTGTCACAAATAATAGTTCTTCAAAAAAACTCAGCTTGAAATTAAATGAGCATTACCCCTTCGAAACAAATGTTAAATTCAAAGGAGTTGACTATTTACCCTATCAAAAAATCACAGAGAAAGAACTTGAGGATTTGGACATAATTTGGCCAACATCAACGATGGGCCTCTCAGAGATCGAGAATATTATAAAGCACGGATACTATGTTTATAAATTAAACTTAGGTTTCTCCTACTGGCTTTCACTGAATCCTAATACTTTAAATAAAAATGAAAGAATTCAGATAAAGCATAAATTAGATTCTATATTTAAAAATTCATCTTTTTTTTCAAATAATAATTTTTCAAGATCCAGACAACTGTTTTTACCATATGGGCCAGGACGCTTAACTGATGAAAACATTGACTCTATAAATTTAAAGCTGGGAAAAGATACTTCTCAAAAACTTAAAAAAATAAAAGTGCTCCTCCCTAAAAGCATACAAAATGAGCTACTGCTACTTTTAAAATCGTCTTTTGATCAACTTGACCTTCATTTCTATTCAGATTTTTCTGAATACTCTAAGCTAATTAAACAACATCAATACGACGTTAGTTTGGTGAACAATGATCTTTCTTCTATTGATTTACGATCAAGTCTCGTTGTGACCTTTAATGCTTCAAGGCCATTAGTGTGGACTGAGAAAAGTAATAAAGACTATGTTGCACTTTTAAAAAATATTAATACTGAACTAAATTCTGTAAAAAGATATGCTTCAATTAAGCAACTTGGTGAAAAGATATTAAGCGATGTAATTGTCTATCCTCTTTACTATGACTATGGTTTTGTTTTGGCAAAAAAAGGCATTGATTTATCCCAACTTAACAAATCTGGTGCTGAGACATTTTCGTGGAAAATCAAATAAACGAATTACTACAATTTATTTTTGAATGCTTTCCAAGCACTCGCTTTGAAGTAGTTCACAATTCCCTTTCTCCAACTTTAAAACATTTCATCGTAAAAGATAAAAATGGTGAGAAAGGATTTGGAACAGATCACAACTATCAACTGGCCATTGAAAAATCTTATTCTGAATTTGTAGAAAGAAAAACCTTTCAAGAGCTGCATCGAATGTTTGGTCAATTTAAAAACTCTAATGGCTTCGCTGCTCATCTTGATTCCAAAAGAGCTAAGGAATCAAGCATTAATGAACTCATTGAAAGAGATGCGCTTCTTTTAACTTGGCACAGCCAGACTGCACCTTATTGGTTAACCCAGGAGGAAGCAAAAGCCTTAATGCTTCCTGAAAACTTAGAAATCAACTCCAAACATAAAGAACTTGGCTTAAAGTTAAGTTTAGGGATTATAGCAAAACACAAAAAAAATTTAACTTGCATTGCAAAGGTTGAAGGAAAATTTAAGGGAAAAGATTTTTTTTACATTGATACAAAAACAGGAACGAATCTAATCACCGTATTAAATGCCCTTATAGAAAGTATCTCATTTTATTCGCACTATATTGGGCTTGGCCATCTTGGCAAGAGTACATACAAAGTGCATCAACCGAATCAACCAATAGATCATTTCTACTATTATCTTAATCATTCAATTGACGTGAAATGGTTTCATAAAGGATCTTCTGAAGTGATGGAAATTCCCGCAAGAAAGATCAGTACATATATTCTAAGACCAGAAGAATTTCTTGGTGGTGAAAATCTTAAAAGAGTTGTGTCTTTTTCAGAATCTGAATTAATGCAGTCTTACTATTGTGGAAAATTTGACTTAGATAATATAAATTCGAATCGATTCGAGCAATTCTTTGGAACTAAAATTAAATATAACAAGCAACTCCATCCATTATCATGAAAACTAACAAGATCACCCTCTATTTTTTCCTAGTTACTTCGATTGTATCCTTCATACTCTGTAGCTTTTTTTACTTTTTTACTAAGGAAAAAGATAGCGCACTTAAAGCAACCATACAAACATATCGCGAAAACTCGACCAAGCTTATAACTGATAAAGTCTATGAAGATTTGCTTATAGATAATCTATTAGAAGCACAAAGAAAGTTAAGCCTACTTAAGGAAAACAAGATTATTGATGATTACCAAATTATCAAGAAAGATCAGTTGATAAAAAGCGAACTGAAATACTGTGAAGCTATTTTTTTTGATAAAACCTTAAAAACCACCTTATGGGGTAAAGTTTGCATAGATTTTCCTCAATCTTTTAAAGAAAATTCTCTTGTTAACTTAAAAGGTGTTTCGTTGATATTTTTATTTTTAATGGCGTTTATTGTATTTTTGATAATTTTTTTATTCAAGAAAATTACGAAAATTAACAGTGAACTTTACATAGGCATTCAACGAGTTTTAAATCCAAACGAACCATATCATTTCGAAGAATCCTTTTGGGCCCCTGTTTTAAAAGAACTAGACAAACTTGTTGTCTTAAATAAAGACGCTGAAAAGAAATTATTTGATCAAAAAATTGAAATCGAAAAGATAGAAATGGCTAATCAAGTTGCCCATGATATTAGATCTCCCCTAGCTGCTCTTGATAATATTGACTTAAACAAATTGCCTGATGCAACGGATAGCAGATTGGCAAAAAATGCTATTAAAAGGCTAAAAGGAATTGCTGACACTCTTTTAGAAAAAGGCCGAATTAATAATTCAGACGGATTATCTGAAGCAAATCTCTCTACTTTAATCAATAATGTCATTGATTCTAAGACAGTTGAATTCATAAATAGAAAAATTGAGTGTAAAATCACTGCAGAGCAATGCTTCGCCAATATTCATGAAATTAAATTTGAGAGTATTTTATCCAACCTTATCACTAATGCATTCGAAGCTTCTGATAAAAACTCACTCGTGAGAATTGAATCAGAAGTTAGCAATCAAAATTATATAATTTCAATAAAGGATCAAGGCAAGGGCATGCCACCTGAGTTGTTATCAAAGCTAGGAATGGAAAAAGTAACTTTTGATAAAAATGATGGTAATGGACTCGGCGTATTTTACGCTGTTCAAACAATTAATTCCTGGGGAGGTAATGTCGATATTAAATCCCGCCTCAAAATCGGCACTACAATCAAAATCACTTTACCGATCTTTACAAGAGTCAATCATCATTCATTGAATGTCTTAGTAGATAATGACGAACTTGTTTGCATTACTTGGGAAACGAAAGCGAAGAAAGCTGGAGTCAACTTAAAAACATTTAGAACATCCTCTGAGGTTTTTTCTAATATCTCCCAACTACCAGTTGATTCAACTTTTTACATAGATTCTGAACTCGATGATGAAAAAGGTGAAGATATTGCAGAAAAGCTTTATAACATGGGATTTTTAAACTTAATTATGTGCACTGGACATTCAAAAGAAAAATTCGCCCATCTCACATTTGTTAAAAAAATCATTAATAAAGCACCTCCTTTTTAAAGAAAATGTTACTTTTATTCATCTAGCCCAAATTTAGAAATACCTGCATTGATCTCACCTAACACTTGGCTAAAATCTAAGCCTATCCCAAGCTTCGTAGCGGTCTTACCAAGCTTTTGAACATGACTCTGCCACAACACTTCAAGGGAACTCATACCGGCCTCATTAAAAGCAATGGGAAGGCGCAAAGTTGTCTCTCGATTTCTGAAAGTTTCGCTAACACATGGCTTTAATTTATTGATATCAAGAAGTCCCGTTTCTCTCATCATTAAAAGTACATCATGATAATCTTTCATTCTGCTATTTGAGCTTCCCTTTGAAATGATCGTTTCAAGTTTTTCTGCAAATATTGTTTCAACTGGATAAACCATCAAAGTAATCTCGCCTTCAAAAATAGGCTTCCCCTTATACTCAAAAGGTCTATAGATATCCTCATCAGGAACTACTGCATCACCAAATCCAATATCAAGTTGAGCCGTTCCTTTCATTTTATTAAATTGCGCATTCAAATTAACTCTGAATCCAGCGTAATCCATATGAGGTTGCTTTAATTCTTCTATCGAATCGAGCGAAAAAATAAATCCATCCTTAATTTCATTTTCAAGAATTATTTCTTCAATAATTTTTTGTATTACGGCCGATTCATTTTTAATTTTCTTCATCAAAAAATCTAAATCAGTAGTTTCACGCCCGATTTCTAAGTATTGAGCAAGAAGTAATCCACCTTTAAAAATAAATTTGTCTTGATGAGCTGACTTCGAAACTCTGGATAAAAATCTCTCTAAAAGCAATTGTTTCCAGACTTCTTGATGTTGCTTCCCTGTTTGATTTACAATAAATGCCAAACGTTGCTTTAGTGCATCTTCATTCATGTTGTTTCCGCCAATATGTATGGTTCTATTCTTACTCTTAGAATTTTTGCATATTCTTTAAGTTTCTCTAGATCAAGTCGAGCCTCACCTTTCTTTCTTAGTCCCATTCTAAGAGCCTTAATTGCAACTTCTTTATCGAGAAGCCGAAAGGCATCTATGATAGTTCTTTCTCGATCAAAGATAGGGAGTTTAAAATCTCCAAAATCATAAACCGTTTTTCCTAGTTTCATGTTTCTATACCGAAAAATTCGAATTGAATCATCTCCACGATGCCTAGATGTGTTTGGTATAGCAATCCAGTGCGCTCTTGGAATTTCTTCTGTAATTTCATATAGTGCCAAGGCAGATATAAGACAGACAACCCCACCTTTAACTTTTACAGATGCCTCAACTAGGTCTTCCCACTGAAAATCAGAAATGAGAGAAGTGTTCTTTATTTTATAAAGGCCACGGCCTACGCGCTCAAGATCACCTTTTTTTGCATAATAAGCCAAACTGGAATTTGAAACATTAAGCTTTCTGGCTAGCTTCGTATCAAAAAGCTTATTCTTCTTAGTACTGCTTGTTATTTTCTTCAGTTTGTCTGTCTTTTTCATTGCTATATTTTACCATTGGCACTCACATAGATCAAGTGAGTGCCAATGGTAAAAACAAAATGAGCTTACAGGCAAGAACTGCAAACAGGTCCACACTCAAGTTGTTAATATTATTAAACTAACTCTTTGTTTAAATAATTAATCACTATATTTAATTTGCTATTATACTCAATGGAATAACAACCAAAGAGAAAAAATGAAACTATCAACTATTTGTATAAAAAACTTCCGCCGACTTAAGAATGTTCAAATATCCATAGATAAAGATAAAGATAAAACTATATTTGTAGGCTCTAACAATAGTGGAAAAACCTCTGCTACGCATGCATTACAAATCTTTCTTAATCCATCTAGAGATCGTTTTACAATTCATGATTTCAACTCTCAATGTTGGAAGCAATTTATAGAGACGACTTCAAAAAAGCAAACTACCGCAGATCACATTTTATCTTATCCAAAGAAAAATTCCAAACGTGGAAAGCTTCATCGCCATGTTCCCTGCAATCAAACTTTAAGAGAAGAGCTTATTGATATAATCAATTTGCGAAATCTCTCTAACGACGATTTATTTTTTGTGACTGAAGAAGGTAACCCTGTAGGGCATGATAATTTTCAGAGAAGGTTTCAAAAAGACCTCGAACTATGGGGAGGAAAGGCCATTCGCTTTCACGATCTTCGTCATACGGCCGCTACCCTACTGATTTCTTCAGGAATCGATTTGCGAACAGTTCAAGAAATATTTGGTCACGAAGATATTACGACGACGATGAACTACACACATTTAATTGGCGATAATATCAAAAAAGTGGCAGATCTTTTTTCAATAATAGGTTGAGTCTTACGGTTCTTTTCAGTTGGCCGTGGCAATTTTGTGACACTTTTTCGAAAAAAACAACGAAAAATCGCAACTGCGTCACGGTCTTTTTGTCTTGTATGTATTGGATTTTAAAAGGTAATTTTTTGGTTGCGGGAATAGGATTTGAACCTATGACCTTCGGGTTATGAGCCCGACGAGCTACCAGACTGCTCCATCCCGCGTAGTGATAGTAGATTGTCGGACACTGTTTGTCCAGTAAGAATTCGAACTAATCACTCCAACATAAAGTTCTAAATTGATTCAGGAATATGGCGATAAAAGAAACAGTGACCCCCTTTGAACCCTAATTAAGAGTGAGGATACTTTTTATGTCAGCCCAAACTTCTTTAAAAGACAGAGTCATCAAAATTGAAATTGATGGAAATGAGCTTACTCCGCAACAAGTGCGATTAATCAAATCTCTTAATACAATGATTGCCCATGTATTATTGACTGAAAACGAAGAAGAGTACTTCGAAGGCTCAGCAGAATTTATGAGAATGTGTGCAGCTCTAATTAAGCAGGCGCGCTTCACTGAAGAATTAAAGGATCAAAGCAACATCCCGTATGCACAACAGGCATTAGAGTATTCGGTAGATGTTCTTCAAGAATATGTTACAGCTAGTAAAGTCGTTAATTACGATAATTGATCAGTAAAAGAAAAATTAAGTATTAGAGTTCAGATCAGCCACTTAAAACGTTGAGCTCATCTGAAAATAAAAAGGCCCGCGTAAATCAGCGGGCCTTTTTTTATTTGAATTATGCTTTTGGCGTTCTGAAAGCTGTCTTTTCTCTATTGTGATTCTTAATCTTAGACTGAATTGCTTCAACTTTCTTTCTACGTTCAACGTAATTTTTTTGTTCTTCAACGTAAACCTGGTCAGAAAGAGACTGGATCTTGTTGGCAACTGCAGTTTTATTTTCGTGAATCTGTTTAAGAGATTCGAAGTAAGTCTCTCTTCTGAACTTCTGGAATGTTTCATCATCCGCAACAGTCCCTGCCTGTGGACGTTTCTTCTTAAGATCGATTGTTTTCTTCGCTGATACGAATCCTTCAGCATTAAGAACTTTTCTTGGTGACCCGTCTTCATTAAGACCGATGTAACCTAGCATTTGCATTTTACTCATTACGCGGAAGTTTCCTGGAGCAACACCTTCGATTGAAAGGTTACCGATCGCTAAACGTTTTAGTTTATCGACAGTCAGACCAACAGCTTCACAAAGTCTTCTGATCTCTCTGTTACGTCCTTCGTTCAGACGAAATTCGATCCATGTTTTTGTTGGAAGCTGCTTAATGATACGAACTGAAGTTGGCTTTACAAGACCTTCTTCAAGGTAAGCACCAGCTTTAAGTTTATTTAGAATTGTTTCTGTTACTGATCCAAAAACTTTTACTTCGTACACTTTTGTTACGTTGTATTTCGGGTGCATGATCATGTTGGCGAATTCACCATCGTTAGTCATGAGTAGTAGCCCTTCTGATAAATAATCGAGACGGCCAACGGGATAAATACGTTCTGAAATTTCTTTAACCATGTCCATAACTGTCTCACGTCCTTCCGGATCGTTTAACGTGGTTACAACACCTCTTGGCTTGTGAAGCATAAGATAGATAGGCTCAACTGCATTTAAGTCTGCAAGGTGGCCATCAACCATAACGATGTCTGAAGCAGGGTTAACTTTCGTTCCCATTTCCATTACAACTTCACCGTTGATTGTTACACGACCTTCACGGATCATAACTTCAGCTTTTCTTCTTGAAGTCACACCACAGTCTGAGATGAATTTCTGTAAACGAATTTCTAATCCTGAATCTGAACCAGATTCTGATTTGTTTGCTTTAATAGTGGCTTTCTTAGTCTTTGACTTAGTCACGGGATCCTCCAATCTGCCTTCACGGCTGTTTATAGGTCTTTAAATTTTGAACTCAGGCCATGTTTACGCTATGGCCCGAGATTATGTCAAGTTTTAGTCTTCTCTAGTCCTCTTGCTTATCTTTCGACTCGTCCAGCGCGTCTTTCAAGAAAGATAGGTCCAGATCCAGGTCCTGTCCTTGCTCAATAGCACTGTTGGTTTTGCTGTCTAACTGCTCGCTCTTTTCGTCCAGTTCACCACCAAAGGCAAATTCTTCTTCAGATAAACGGCTATCAAGTGACTCTCCAGTCAGGTTTTCGAAAGCAGCGTCCAGAGCTTTTGATAAGGCCTGTTCTTCTGTTTCTTCTTTATCGAAATCAAGGTCAACGATGATGTCGAATTCGCTTTCATCGATTCCACTTTCGTAGTTTCCGTTGTCATCAATTTCGCCGTCGAATTCAACGTCGTATTCTAATGGAAGACCAGTATCTAAATCGATCATCTGGAAATCTTCTTCATCGTCATGAGGAACGTTAAACGGTCCTGCTTCAAGATCATTGATGATTCTAGGATCGATAATTGATGTCGTTAATAAAGACTCAATCGCTTGCTTGTTTTGCTCGCTGATTAATCTCTTGTTCACGAATTCTTCTAATAGATCGAATGCCGATTTAACTTCAGCACCATTTTCTGAAATACGTTTTTTCTCTTCAACTTTTAACGAAGCAGTAAAATCTGTTTCTGAGTTGATGTTTTTAATTGATTCAGAAAGAAGGTCAAGTTCTTCCATTTCATCAAATTTAAATTTTGCTTTATCGCCATCGTTAACCAGAGTTTTGATGTCTGCGATTTTTCCAACGTTAGTAGCACGGGACATTTCATCAAGCTCATGCTCAGGTGGAAGTGCTGCTAAGTCCGGAAGGTTGAATACTTCCAGGAATTCAGGAGTCGTTCCATAAAGAACAGGACGCCCTAATTCATCAGATCTACCAACAACTCGTACCAGACGTTTATCCATAAGTGCACGAACGATGTGTCCGCTGTCCACGCCTCTGATCTTATCAACTTCAACTTTTGAACATGGTTGTTTGTAAGCAAGGATTGCTAAAACTTCCAGAGCAGTTGGAGATAAAACAAGCGAGTTAATTTTGAAAATATCCTGTACGTATTTTGAGTACGTAGCTTTTGTACGGTATTGGTATCCTTCTGCAACTTCGAGTAAACGAAGTCCGTGGTGTTTTTCTTCGTATTCAGCTTGAAGTCTTTGAAGAGCTTCGTGAATAACTTTTAAAGGCATATCGGCGTCGATTAGAGCTTTAATTTTCTGGATTGAAACTGGTTTATCACTCATGAAAATAATTGTTTCGATCGCACCACAAAGAGTGTCTGCGTTCAGACCTGTGCGTGCCTGCCATAAAACTTCGTCAGACACGATGCTGTCTGAATCAAATTCCATTGCATCGATCCACTCGTCCATGACTTCTTCAGTAGCTGGTTCAACAGCAACTTCATCAGCTGATGACAAATCCATAGTTGGAAGTTCTAGATCCTCATTGCTCGGAAAGCGGGCGGGGATTTCGATATCGTCATGATCAATGTTGTTTTCGTTTTCCATAAATCCTCTTATTGAATTAACTTCGACCCGGCATCTACACTATCCGGTGTAGTCAGCAGTTCCATGTATTCATCTTCTTGTTCTTTAGTCAGTCCTTCAGATTTTAACTCTTCAGGAATTTCCTGTGTTTCTTCTTTGTGATCACTCGCCAGATCCGAAGGTGTGTACTCTCCAAGATCTTCGATAACTAATCTTTCTGATCCGTCAGCTTGTTTCATTTCCATTTTCGGGTCATCAGGGTTCGTTGGCTGTTCGTCTTCGAATCCGTTCGCCATCTCAACATCTAAATCTTCCAGTGAACGTGTGACGTTTACATAAATTGTACTTCTGTCTTCGTTCTGGAAAACGTTAATACGTTTTAAACGTGCAAGCTCAAGTAACGAAATAAAAGTGATAACGATGTTATCTGTCGGGTCTTTTCCTTCATCCGCTTTTCCGTTTTGCTCCAGAAGAGTATCGAACGTCGTCTGCTCACCGACTTTTAAATTTTCTTTTAAGAATTTTAGTTTTTCTTTGATAGATAAACGGTCGCGTTTAATAACTGTATATTTTCTTCTCTGTCTGAAAAGGAAATCGACCATCGTTAAAGTCAGCGAGTTTAAATCCATCGGAGTTAAAATCGAGTTCACGATCGCCTTTCTGTCGACTTTGGGTTTCACGAAAATCTCGTGACCTTTTTTCTCAAGGTCCCACAGGCGCTTTGACATTTTCTGATACAGTTGAAGTTCTTCAAGACGACGGATCAGTTCTGAAGCCGAAGTGATGTGTAACCCTTCAACTCCAAATTCTGCTTCCAGACCTTTTAGTTCTTCTTCAGCAATACAGATTTTTGATTTTAATAAAAGCAGTGTTGAAGCAAGGAAAAGATAATCCCCTGCTACGTCGAAATCTAAATCGCGCATTTGCGCCAGGTAGTCGAGGTACTGTCTTGTAATTTTTGTAAGATCTAGATCGCGGATGTTCATCTCTTCTTTTTCAACAAGAAGAAGCAGAAGCCCCAGAGGTCCGTCGAAATGATCTGTCTTTACCTGAATAGATGTATCTAACATTTAAATCCTATTAAACATGTAAATGAAAACATTCACAAGAAACTCACTGGCATTCATCGCCGGTAACATAATCCACTGTAAAACTGGAGTCATAATTAAAATAATTAAGAAAACAAAACTGTAACGTTGAAGCTCTTCGTATTTTCTGGCGTTGTTGTAATCAAGCATTGAAGAAACCATTTTTGAACCATCAAGTGGTGGAAACGGAATCAGGTTGAATACTGCGAGAAGAACATTGATAGTCACTGCACTCTTTAACATTTCAGTGACAACGCCATAATAAGAAAACGAAGTTGAAACTTTTGTAAAAATGAAAGCAAGAGCAGCTGCTGAAATGACCATCAAAATGATGTTAGCGAGCGGGCCTGCAAAACTCACCCAGAAAATACCCGAGCGAATGTTTTTGAATCTTCTCGTATCGACCGGAACAGGCTTTGCCCATCCAAACATCATCCCGCCCATGGCCGCTCCGATTAATGGAAAAATAATTGTTCCAATTAAATCGTAGTGAACAGCAGGGTTCAGACTAAGTCGTCCTAATTGTTCGCCAGTTGTATCGCCGAAACGTTTCGCCATCCAGGCATGAGCTGCCTCGTGACAAACGATCGCCAGTAAAAAGGCCGGAAGCGAAATCGCAATTCTGTAAATAATCTCATTCATAAGGGGAAAACATATCATTTTGGTCAACATGTAGCAACGAATTAGGCCTGCGTTAAAGGGTAATTAGGCAGTTTTTTATGACTCAAATATTAAAATGTCAGACTATGTTAAAATTTTTAAATATGAGTACAGAAATAAACAAGAAAAAAGTCCAGATCGTGGTGGTAGCAGAACACTCAGTTCTCCTGTTGGAATTCAGTAACACCAGACCGAATAATTATGTTGGTTTTCAAAATATCACCGGCGAAGTTGAAGGCATTGAAACTTTCGAAGCTGCTGCACTCAGGGAAGTGGTGGAGGAAATTGGATTCGATGCACCTTTCGTCATCGATTTAAAAAAAGAATTTCATTTTCATGACCGCTGGAAAAGACACTGTCATGAAAAAGTTTTTTTATGTCACCTGAGTAAAAAACCGGACATTCTTTTAAGTGAAGAGCATTTAAATTTCAAATGGATTTCTTTAAAAAACGTCAAGATTTCCGACTATACTTTTCCGACCAATTTCGACGCATTTTTAGTGGCAAAAGATTATGTTGAAAAACATTTTGGAGAAAAAGAATGATTCGTTTATTTCTTTTCTTCATGCTGATTTTTTCAGTGGCCGCAAATGCTGTAGAAAAAAGAAAACCCTATCTCGTTTTTCTGAGGCCCGGTACTACTCTCACCAGGATTTCTGATCGAAAAGAAGTTGAGCTCACGAAAGGAATATACGCCAACGTCTTAGAGACTAACCCGAACAGACGCGACCTGTTTATTGTTTACAATAAGGCCGGCAAGCCGCTTTATGAAACGTCCGCTCTGGGAATAATGGAAGTCGCAAACGATCTGCGAATTCTTCCCAATGTCGATGCTGAAATTTCTTATCCTGCGCCAACCGTTTCCAGAACAAATGACAAAATGGCATTCATTGATTCTCAATTTAATATTCACTTCGATAGTCTGCAGACGGCCGCTCTCAATCCCGACATCAGTCAGAATGTTTCGAGTGCAGTAGGCCCCAGATATGAACTGCGCACACTCTATAATTCGACTATACCTGTAAATTTCGGACTGGGAGTTAATTATGAATCCATTGGGTGGAATAACGATCAGGGCGATCCAACGACTCTTACAATTTTTAGTTTCGGCCCGCAGATCGAACGAGTAGTTTATAACGAAGATACGATTTCTGCATCAGTGCTTTTTGGAGCAGAATTTGCTCCGGTTTATCAGTCGAAGTCAGGTGACTTCACGGAAAAATATAAGGCCATGCTTTTCGATATTGGCGTTGAAGGAAACTGGGCCACTCAATACGGAAAGTGGTGTGCCGGTATTCATTACCGTCACCACGATCTGACTCTTACAAGTACAACCAGAACTAATGTCGGCCCGGTTCCTGAAGAAATTTCTTTAAACTCGATCGGCGTTATGCTCGGTTATAAATATGAATGGGATCTATAATGTTTTTTAAATCAAAATATTTTTTCAGCTTGTTCACATTTCTGATTTTAATTTCCGGAAGTGTGGATGCATACGATGGAGTCGTTATTGTTCTGGAAGCTCCGCTTT
>JACMNL010000063.1 GCA_014378525.1 Bacteriovorax sp. | reverse complement strand
TGTCTGTTATATAGTCATTCGTTTTTAATTTTCTGAGAATTTCCAGACCTTCATTCCATTTACCAAGGTGCTCTCCACTGACGTGAACAACAAGGTTACCAAATAAAACGGCATCAGCATTGGTTTCAACCAGATTTAAATTATCTTTAAAACTTTTCATGACCAGATCAGGATCTGTTGCATGCATTTTCCATGACTGAGTATTATAGTCTTTAAAATTCATTGGTAACTCCATTGTAAGCTCAGTTAATACTAAATGAATCACATGAAATTACAAACCATTAATGAAAGCGTATTAATAGAAAAAATCTATAATGGCATAGCAATAGAAAATTTTTATAAAACCGAAAACTAAGTAAGATTAACATAAGACTTTAACGGGGAAATTATGAACTTACTGTCATTAACACAAACAATAGAAAACAGAATTACAATTCATGACCTGGCACGCGCAGGCGATGTTGATACATTCCAGACTATTTCACTTGATAGATTTGATATCAACGAAAAAGATTCCCATGGCCTTTCACCTTTAACTCTCTCGTCCTGTTTCGGTCACCGTGAATTTTCCCGTTACTTACTGGCCTTAGGTGCTGATCCAAATTCAATCGACAACAGCGGCAATTCAGTTTTAATGAAGGCCGCAGCAAGGGGACACTATGAAATCATCAAATATCTTATCGAAGCTGGTGCTGACGTATCTTACACAAATCCCAAAGGTGAGAGTGCGCTTGAATTCGCACAAATCTCAGGGCGGGTAGAAGCAATCGACGCTATACTTTTACACAAAGTGAAACCAAAAACACCAGGGCCGTTTCACACAATGAAAATATGGACAGCGGCACTCCAGCGAATCTTTGCTTCTAATTCTTAATCACTCGGAAAGTAATATTGATACGCGGGCCGAGAGGTTTGGTTCTTTTGGGAATACTATGTTTCCAGCAGTGCTGGGTTTCGCCGCTCATGAGCAGATAACTTCCATCAGTTAAATCCACCGCGACCTGCTCTTCTTTATTTTTAATATTCTGGAATTTAAAAGTTCTTGTCGCTCCGAAACTAACAGATCCGATCACCGGATTTTTTCCCAGTTCTTTTTCATCATCTTTATGCCAGCCCATACTGTCTTTTTCGTCGCGATAAAAATTAAGAAGAGCTCCCGTAAATTTTACACCGGAGACGGATTCAATTTTATTTTTTATTTCCAGAAGTGCTTTTGACCACGGGTGCGCTTTCATCGTAATGCCTGAATAACTGTATTCATCACTATTGTCACCGTACCAGGCCGTCAACCTGGGCTGCATGACTTTTTTACCAAATATTATAATGGGCTCCTGGACCCACTCAATTTCATTTTCCAGAAGTTGAAAATATTTTTTACTTTCTTCATCTGAGAAAAATTCCGGATAAAAAATTGCTGTGCCTTCTTTAGGCAGAATATTTTTATTCATCTGTATAAAGTTTCTCCAGATTCAGCAAATGAGTTTTAATGTGAAGTCCACCTGCATAACCTCCTAGTGAGCCTCCGGTATTAATCACACGATGACAGGGAACGATAAGGCTCACCGGATTTTTTCCGTTGGCCGTTCCCACTGCTCTTGAGGCATTTTCATCTTTTAATTTTTTAGCTATGTCTTTGTAGGATCTGGTTTTACCATAGGGAATCCTGAGTAATTCGGCCCATACCTTTTTTTGAAAATCAGTTCCTTCAAGATCCAGTGGTAGATTAAAATCTACGCGTTCACCGGACAAATACTCTGTTACTTCTTTTTGCGCTTTCTTTAATATTCTAATCGCAGGACTCTTTCCTTTAAGATTTTGAACAATTGGAAAATCTTTTATTTCCCAGAATAATCCGGTAAGCCCCTTATCAGAAGCAACTAAGTATAATTTTCCAATTGTTGAATTCATTATAAATTGTATCTTGTTCATTTGACCTTCTTTTTAGTTAATGTCGCTGAGTATTCTCTCCAGAAAAGTGCGGCCACATAACCTCGCCATGGACTCATCTGCTGGATGATATCTTCAGGGTGATGAATTAATGTACGGGCCAGTATTAAATCAGTGGAAGGAAAACTATCCGTGTTCCGCAGGACTTTAAGTGCCATATAATCTGCCGTCCATCTGCCGATTCCTTTTATCGCCATGGCCTTTTTGATAAAGACATCTACATCCTGGGTAGGTTCCAGTGAAAGTTCATTATCGACAAGTGCCTGGGAAAAATTGATGAGAGTTTGTTTCCTGGCATTCGTTGTTTTTAATTTTGTTAAATCAGCTTTGATAATTTCTTTCGGCCCGGGAAATAATTTTACAATCTCTCCATCAATAAGAGTTTTAGTTTCTTTACCTGCTATTTCGATCAGATCGGCCACCAGGGATTTCCCCATTTCAACGCTCACAAGCTGGCCTAGTATGGTTGCAATTCCCACTTCGAAAGGATCCCATCCGGATGGTAGTCTGATACCCGGATGTTTTTTAAGAATTTTTTTAACAGCGGAATCTTTCTCCAGACTATTGGCGATTGCGATGGGATCAGAATCGAGATCAAAAAGATGACGGACTCTGGAAATAATCGCGTGAATCATGGATGTGTCCGGGAAATTAATCTCCACCAGTAGCTGTGAATTTTCTTCATCGTTGGAAATAATAATCTGTCCGGTTTTACCGTTGAAGTGAATCGTGCGGAACATTTTATTATCTACAAAGCGCTCAAGCTTTCCTACCTTATGCATTTCATAAATATGCATCAGACCTAGATAATTAAAAGGCGGACGGTAGGGAAGTGATACGACAATATTGGAATTGATATCGACTTTATTTCTTCTGATCTCAGTCGGATTTTTCTTGAATCGTTTTTTAAAGGCATCATTAAATCTTCTGATGGAATTAAATCCCGAAGCAAAGGCAACCTCTGTAAGAGGAAGTGCAGTTTCTGTAATGAGTTTTCTGGACAGATTGAGTCTGTTTTCAAAAGATAATTGTTTCGGAGTTTTTCCAATCTCATCATTGAATAATCTTCTAAGATGCCTTGCGGTTACTCCAAATAAATCAGCAAATTTATTTTCATCGAAATCAATAGTCTCCTGGCCGTGAAGTACTTTTATTGCACGTTGAACGACAGCAGATTTTCCTATCCATGCTGGAGACATCGGCGCACTTTCAGGACGGCATCTCATGCAGGGTCTGTATCCGGATTTTTCTGCTTCAAGATAATTGCTGAAGAATTCAACATTTTCTCTTTTAGGTTTTGCCGGACATATCGGACGACAGTAGATGCCAGTAGTCTTAACGCCGATGAAAAACTTTCCATCGAACCGGTGATCACGGGCCAGCATTGCACGATAATAAATATCTTCTTTCTTCATGAATTGATTATAAAACGAATTTTACGGATTGAATGGCCGTTTTCGGACATCATCCTTTAATTAAAATTCCTGATCAAACCTGGACGGTAAAAGATTGCAAAGTGAATGCCGTATCAAAATGGGGCTATATTCTTCACGGGCATGAACCTTGCTATTTTATAATTGAGTAAGTCGTAAAAATATTCGACTCTGATATTTTTTTAGGAGGCATTATGAAATATTCTTTAGTTATAGCAATATTAGTTTCTACAAATGTAATGGCCGCGCAAATGGGAGTGAGTTCAGGGGGCGGAACTCCCTCTTCAGGCGGCAGTTCAGTAACCGGAGTAGGACGTCCAACTTCCGGCGGTGGAGTTTCATCAACAGGTACTGGAGTTTCCACCACAGGAACAGGAGTTTCTACGACTGGTGTAGGGGGCAATACTGGTACAACATCGGGCGCTCAAACAATGACAACATCAGGACAATTAAGTCGTCCTTCGACAACTTCGGGAACAACTTCTGTTGGCAGTGGAATTACAGGCGCAACAACAGCTCCCACAACTAACGGAACAATTTTAAACAATGGAACAACCGGTACTATTAACAATGGGACTTATGTGAATCCTACAAACAATAATGCTAAATCAGCAACGACTGCACGATGTACTACTGCGAGCGGACAAACACTTTCATCAGGAGATACCGGTTATAGAAATTGTACGAGAAGATAAATTAAAAAAGGCGGTCATTGAGTCCGCCTTTTTTTGTCCAGGCATCGCAATAAAACATGGCCTGCTAATTGCTTTATATAATTTTGTAAGGAGGCCAGATGAAATCAACCAGCAAAGAAGTTTCTTATCGTACTGACAACAGCTCAAACGAAGCTATCAGAAAAAAAATTTACAAAGTATTAGGTGAAGAAAGTGGAATTGATATCCACGTTCATGAAGGCATCGTCAGACTCACAGGTGTCGTCGATACAGCTGAGTCGCTGGACTTCATAGAGTCTGCTGTGAGAGAAGTTATAGGCGTCGATGACGTTGATAATGAACTTACTGTAAAAGTTGTTCAATAAAATATTATCAGGAGAAAAAAATGACTGCTAAAACAAGAGCACTAAATTCGAAAACAACCAAACAAAGAAAACTTCTGGATCACCAGCCCAATCAACTGAGAGCTCCAGGCGAAATTCAAGGCTATAGTAAACATACTAAACCTAATAAAGGACAAGGACGCGGTCAGCGCGTGAAAGCAAATCAATAGTTTGAAGGTTCCACCGGCCTTTTTGGCTAGTGGAACCGGGTTTTTTGGGCTATATTGCCCGCATGAATAACGAAATTAACACCAGCGAATATGAGAGTCTTCTCGAGTCAAAACGTTTAAAGCTCAAAGGGCTTTTCGAAATTTATACTGATAAAAATATCGAAGTTTTTGCTTCTCCTGTTTCACATTATAGAATGCGCACTGAATTTCGCGTCTGGCATGATGGCGATGATATGTATTTTTACATGTTCGATAAAGAAAACAAAAAAAACATCCGCACTGAAGAATTCATTCCTGCGAGTATACTCATCAACCAGATGATGAAAGCTTTGATGGAAGAGTTAAGACCTAACCATATTTTAAGACATAAACTTTTTCAGGTAGATTTTCTTTCGACGATGAGCGGGGAAATCCTGGTGAGTCTTCTTTATCACAGACAGCTTGCCGAAAACTGGACAGTTGAAGCAAAGATGTTAAAAGAAAGATTGTCTGAAAAATTTAATGTGAATCTGGTTGGACGTGCACGTAAACAGAAAATTGATCTCGATCGTGATTTTGTCATTGAAGAGCTTCCGGTAAATGGAAAAAAATTAATCTACAAACAAATTGAAAATAGTTTCACCCAACCGAATGCCAGTGTGGCGATCAAGATGCTTGAATGGGCCATCGATGTAACCAAAGAGAGTAAAGGGGATTTGCTTGAACTTTATTGCGGGAACGGAAATTTCTCCATTGCTCTTGCTCCGAACTTCAGAAAAGTTCTAGCGACAGAATTAGCTAGTCCATCAGTGCAGGCAGCTCAATATAATATTGAGGCCAACAAGATCGAAAATCTTCAGATCATAAGAATGTCTGCAGAAGATTTTACTGATGCAATGGCAGGGAAGAGAGAATACAACCGCCTTAAGGGAATTGATTTAAAAAGCTACGAGTGCAATACTATTTTTGTTGATCCGCCAAGAGCTGGACTGGATGACAACACTGTTTTACTTGTCCAAAAATACGAAAGTATTTTATACATCTCATGCAATCCAAATACGTTGATTGAAAATCTTGCGACTCTATCAAAAACTCACACTATTAAACGCCTGGCCCTGTTTGATCAGTTTCCGTACACAGATCATATGGAGTGCGGGATTCTTTTAGAGAGAATCTAACGTCCATACTCCACAGTAAAACTCGATTTCGCCAAAGCATCATGCTCCAGATCATGCTTGATACTTCCCGGTGTTGAGTTCGGACTTAAGTGCACTGATTTATTTTTTAATGCATACACTGTAAAAATATAATGGTGAGGAGTATCTCCCTGTGGAGGACATGGCCCACCGTAATGTTTTTCACCATAATCAGTTTCAACTTCAATCGCTTCTGCCGGAAGTTTATTATGGTTTGAAGCACCTTCAGGCAATCCACTTACAGTTGAAGGAATATTCACAACAGCCCAGTGCCACCAGCCACCGATTTTCGGAGCATCCGGATCATACACTGTCACAGCAAAACTTTTTGTATCGGCCGGGGCATCTTTCCATTCAAGTGGTGGAGAAATATTATTTCCGCTGCAGCCCAGGCCACTAAAGAGATATTTATCCGGTACAGTATTACCTTTTTTGAGAGAGTTGGACC
>JACMNL010000062.1 GCA_014378525.1 Bacteriovorax sp. | reverse complement strand
ATACCAGCTACAAAAATATTGATTCGACGAAAATTGAATTCCTGATGGAAACTCTTGAGACCATCATGGAAGAAGGCCAGCAGGCGATCATCTTCTCGCAGTTCACGACTTACCTGGATATCATTCAGCACTTTTTTAGAGAGAAGCACTGGAAGTTTTCACGTATCGATGGATCGCAATCGATTAACAAGAGACAAGAACAAGTAGACCAGTTCCAGTCAGGAAAAACTCCGATCTTCCTTATCTCACTTAAGGCCGGGGGTGTTGGTCTTAACTTAACAGCGGCAAGTTACGTTTTCATTATGGACCCGTGGTGGAACCCTGCGGTTGAATCACAGGCGATCGATAGAGCGCACAGAATCGGGCAGAAAAATACTCTGACTGTCTACAGACCAATCATTAAAAATTCGGTTGAAGAAAAAGTTTTAAAACTTCAGGAAGAGAAAAAACAATTGTTCCAGGATTTATTATCTTCGGATGATGATGATTCGGTCTTCTCGGGTAAGCTAACGATGAAAGATTTTGAGATGCTATTTTCTTAAATAAAAAAGGCCCTACTTAATAGTCTTGTAGGGCCTTAATTTTTTTCAATTATAATTTTAACATTTGAGCAGATACTGAAGTAAGTGCATCCAATGCTTCTTCGTCAGATACTGAACTGTCTAAAGATTGGATGTCTTTAATTTTTTGTGAAAGAAAAGCAGACAGTTGTCCTGACTGTTGATAATTTTGCGTATCTTCAATTACCTGAGCAGCTTCTTTACAAGCACCTTGTCCAAGTGTGCAATCAAGACCTTTTACAGAGCTTGTAACTCCCAATGATGTCATTGCTAAACTAGCAACTGCGTACGAAGCAGCAATCGCCTGTAGTGCGTTTGCATTGAATGAAGCTAGAGTTGTACCAAGCGTGATCATTATCATAAGTTTTTTCATCGAAATCTCCAAAAGGTGTAATTGTTGTGCACATATCGTAACTGATGGAAAAAATTATTGTGAATGTGTGTAAAATTTTTATAGTTAAAAATACAAAAAAGTACTCATTATTTTTCGGATAAATCACGATATATGGGCTTCGCAAGGGAGCATTGATCGATGGGTTTTGAAGATATTATTAAATGGACATTCAAGCTGGCCCTTAGCATTTGCGCTTTCGTATGTATCAAATTTCTCATGTTTTCCTGATGCCAGCCTCTTCATATTTTGATATCTTTTTACTATGGCACTCTTACCTATTTTAGAAATTCTTTTAGCAAATATTATCTGGGGTTTCGGATTTGTCGCAACTATCTGGGCACTTGAATCACTTTCCTGGTCACAAATTTTTCTTTATCGTTTTTTAATCGCAGGTGTTACTGGTTTTCTTATTTATCTGATTTTCAGCAGAAAGTTTTTCAAAAAATATATTAAAGTTTCTTTTTTGCCCGCTATTTTTTTGTGTGCAGAAGTTGGCTTTCAAGTCATGAGCTTGCAATCTACCAAAGCAACTGAAGGCGGATTTCTTTTCGTCACTTATGTCATCATGGTTCCGGTCATCGAATTTCACTTGTTTAAAAAGTATCTTCCGCCAAAACAATTCATCTGGATTTTACTTGGTGTAATTGGTTCTTACCTGATGGCCAATGAAGGATCGATTTCATTAGGCAGAGGTGAACTGACAATGCTTTTATCTGCACTCGGTGCCAGTGCCCATGTCATCACTATCGACAGGATTAATAAAGAAGAATTAAGCTCTTTTTACTTCAACGTTTTCCAGCTGCTTTGGGGAATTCTTTTTTCTCT
>JACMNL010000061.1 GCA_014378525.1 Bacteriovorax sp. | reverse complement strand
CAGCCATTGCATATGAAAAATCGTTAGATTCTGCATTTATGTTTTGATCGACTTTTTACCAGGACCATGCCGATCAACCTGGACACGCCCACCAAATGTCAGTTCCCCCTGTCGAAACCGGGGCACCCCCATTTAGAGATAGGAAACTATAGCATAGAAAACTCAAAAAGACCTGAGCGTTTCTTGACAGAAAATGAGGAAAAGTGGAATCTGAACTATGCCCAGCAATAATCAAATAAGCGACAAGGCTAGTCAAATTTTTCGTTCTCTCACTGATGTGAATGAGATGTATGGTCTCCTGGTAGATGCCGTGAATGACTATGCCATTTTTGCTCTTGATCCCGATGGATATATTCTTTCATGGAACTCTGGTGCGCATCGACTCAAAGGTTATACTCCCGCTGAAGTTATCGGTACTCATTTTTCGCGCTTTTATACTAAAGCAGACATGGATCGCAATCACCCCGCTTATGAACTCGAGATGGCCCTGAAAAATGGATCGTACGAAGAAGAAGGCTGGCGTGTCACAAAAACTGGAACGCAATTCTGGGCCAATGTTGCTATCACAACTCTTCGTGATGCTGCCGGCGTTCACCGTGGTTTTGCAAAGGTCACCCGCGATCTTACGGAAAGAAAAATGGCCGAAGATAAATTGAAAGAAGCAAATCTAAATCTCGAAGAAAAAGTTAAAGAAAGAACTGCTGAACTTGCTGCTGCTAAAGAAGAAGCAGAAAATGCAGTTGCTGCCCGCGATGAATTTTTATCAATCGCTTCGCATGAATTAAAAACACCTCTCACTTCTTTAAAGCTTCAGGTTCAATCCAGAAAACGTCAGTTGGAAAAAGGAAACTTAAAAAATTTTTCTGCTGAAAATTTCCTAAAAATAGTTGAGCAGGACGATAAACAAATTAATCGTATCAACAGACTTGTCGATGACATGCTGGAGATTACAAATATCGCTTCAGGAAAACTTTCTCTGGAAGTTGAGCACACTGATCTCGGAAATCTTGTTAAAGATGTACTGTTCAGGTTTACGACGCAATTTGAAGTCAGTCAGATTAAAGTAACATCTGACATAGCAGAGAACGTCACGGGGATCTGGGACCGCTATAGAATCGAGCAGGTTTTTACCAATTTAATTACCAATGCACTTAAATATGGAAATAAGCAACCGATTGAAGTGACTGTAAAAAAAGATAACAATCAGGCTTCTCTCATTGTTCGCGATCATGGCATAGGAATCAAATCCATAGATCATGAACGTGTGTTTCAACAATTCGAGCGTGCTGTTTCTGCGAGTTCAATAAGCGGACTTGGTCTTGGACTTTACATCTGCAGAAAAATCATCGAATCACATAAAGGAAAAATTTACGTTGAAAGTGAACTAGGACAAGGTTCCGCTTTTATCGTCGAGCTTCCTCTTAATTAACTTAATCACCATAGGAAGTGCTGCCAGTAAAAAAAGCGATAGAATGATCGTAGGCGAAAGAATTCCCTTCAACGTTGTGATCTTTGAAATTTCTGTTCCTGCATTCACGTAAATGATCGCCGAAGGAATCATTCCCACCATACTCACCCAGAAAAAAGTCCATGCCGGCATCGTCGTCACTCCCATCACTATATTAATAATGAAAAAAGGAAAAACCGGAATCAATCTCAACGTCAGAAGATAAAATTTCCCCTCTTTTTCTATTCCCTGATTGATGACCAGAAGTTTTTCTTTGAATTTTTTCTCCACTATATCTCTGAAAAAATATCTCGAGAGAAGTAATGAAAGAACAGAACCCAATGAAGCTGAGATCAGTGAAACAGGAACACCGAGCTTTAAACCAAAAATAGCACCGCTTGAAAGTGTCAGCAGCAATGCCCATGGAAATGAAACAGCAACAGATAAAATATAGAGAAGCGAAAAACTCATTATGACCAGCAGTGAATGCTGATTATAGTAAACGTTGAATTCCTGCTGATGAGCTTTGAGATTTTCAAGAGTGAAGCTCTCGCCTAAATTATAGTGAATTACGATGAAGGCCATCACGGCCAGAATAAATAATGCAACGATCGCTTTCACGAGCGAATTCTTTGTTTGAATGGCTGAAGAAGAAGTTTTAAAATCCGCTGATCCATCTTTATATTGGTTTCCCGCTGCCCGATGATTCCTGCCGAATGAAAACCTGACTGATAAGAATTAAAAAAATAATCCCAGAAAGAAAGATTGAAGCCGAAGTTTTTATCTGACTCAGCTTTTTCCACCGAATGATGAATGATATGCATCTGGGGAGTCACTATAAATTTTCTAAGTTGTCTTTCAAACCGGTGCGGAATATTGAGATTCGTGTGATTAAACATCGCCATGGAGTTTAAAACAATTTCAAAAACCAGCACACTGGTAACATTCGCTCCGATGAAAATAATCACGGTCGATTTAAAAACCAGCGACAACAAAATTTCTACCGGATGAAATCTCAGCGCGGTCGTAAAATCCAGATCGGGATCTGTATGGTGCACGCGATGAAAGATCCACAGGATTTTCCAGCGGTGTGAAAAAACATGTTGAAGATAAATGGCATAATCGAGCAGCAGAAAAGTCATGATGGAAGCGGCTATTATCGAAACCTTAAAATAATTAAAAAGGCCCAGGTGATGCCCTTTGGCCCATAGTGCGACGGAAGAGAGACCCAATGGCAAAATCAGTCTGCTTAAAACTGAACCCGTGACAATAATCATCAGGTTCGAGGGCCATCTTCTCTTTCTGGGAAGTTCGCGCCTTCTGTAAGCAAAAAAATACTCTGCTATACCCAGTGATAACGCCGTCATTAAAAAAATTCCTAATCGTAAATTCATAACTAATTTTAAAAGGTTCCGACAGACTTGTGGTAGAGGGAGTGCGTTATTTGATAAAGGTCATGTAGATTGTTACTATCTGTGAGCTAAAAACTATTGCGGAGGTGACCAATGAAAGACCTGCAAACTGCTTCTTGGGACAATTCAAACATCTACAAAAATTTTCAGGACCCGCAAATCGCGCGCGACCTGGAAACAATCGAAGAACGCACAAAAGTTTTTCAATCAAAAAGTGCACTCTATAACAATCTTGTTACCCAACTTGAAAATAATATCACGACTGATTTATACAACGAGATGGAGCTGACGAAACAACTTACTCGCCTCTACCTCGATACTGATGTGGTTTTTTACAACCTTGCTATTTACGCATCAATGGCGAACTCTGTGAACGCTCTTAACTACGAAGCAAAAGCTCAACTCGATAAAGTGATGATGTTATCTAACGAATTCATGAAAGCGATTAAACCTCTGCAACTTTGCGTGCAAAGATCTCCTGCAGATTTTTTCATGGCGTTTCTGGACGATGAAAGAACAAAAGAATTAACTTTCAAACTTACTCAAAGCAGAAAGCAGCTGGAAAATCTTTTAAGTGTAAATGAGGAAGTTCTTCTTACCGGTTTTTCTATGGACGGGTTGAATGCCTGGGGAAAACTCTATAGCGATATTTCGGGATCAATGAAAGTTGAAATCGATGGAAAAGTCTTAGGACTCGCTACTGCAAAAAATCTTGCTTCACACGAAGACAGAACTACACGTGAAAAAGCTTACAGAGCTGTGAACAAAAGCTGGCAGCAGCAGGAAATCAGCGCATGCGCGATTTTAAATTCAATCAACGGCTGGAGAAATGAAAATTTCAAAGTCAGATCTACTAAAAAAGAACTTCACTATTTAGACCAGACTTGTCTCTCAGCAAGCATCACGAGAGAAACTCTTCAAGCGCTGATGAGCACGACTTACGATAAACGCTCAGTAGGCCAGGAGTCGCTTAACTTGATGGCGAAAGAATTAAAAATTGACCGCCTGGGACCGTGGGATGTCATGGCACCGATGCCATCAACAACAACTGTCCCTTCAAAAATAAGTTATCCCGAGGCCATCGGAATTTTAAAAGCAGCATTCGCAGAAGTCCACCAGGACATGGCCGACTTCGCACAGATGATGGTTGATAAAAACTGGATTGATTGTGCAGATTCAGAAAACCGCGCGCAAGGTGCGTACTGTTCAGGATTTCCAGGCGTACGCGAACCTCGCGTGTTCATGACTTACGACGGAAGCATGGGCAACGTTTTAACTCTCGCACACGAAATCGGTCACGCTTACCACAGCTGGGTGATGAGAGACATTCCTCTGACTGAGACGTCTTACCCGATGACATTAGCTGAAACAGCTTCAATCTTCGCTGAAACTCTTGTCCGCGATTATTTACTTAAAATTTCAAAATCAAATGAAGAAAAGAAAATGATTTTATGGCAGGAGCTTGAGTCTGCTCAATCTCTCATGATCAACATCCCTGCTCGTTTTGAATTCGAGCAAAGATTTGTTGAACTACGTAAAACAAAAAACGTCACTGTTCCAGAAACCAAAGACCTGATGGTTGCGTCTCAGAAATACTGGTACGAAGAAACATTATCTGAATACGATGAAATGTTCTGGGCAAGTAAACTTCACTTCTCAATGGCCGGAAGAAGTTTTTACAACTATCCATACCTGTTTGGATATTTATTCAGCTTAGGAATCTATGCTAAAAAAGATTCTTTAGGTGCAGACTTCCACTCTAAGTATGTTGAGCTTTTAAGAGACACCGGAAGAATGACTGCCGAGGATTTAATCCTGAAGCATTTCAATGAAGACATTACGAAAAAAGATTTCTGGTTGAAATCAATTCGTATCGTGGAAAACTCAGTGGAAAAATTTAAAAAACTATGAAATTTTTAATTCTATTTACACTATTATCTGCCAGCGTAAATCTCTATGCCAAGAGGATCGCTCCTCCTGTGGTAGAACCGCTGGTTGTTTCTGATGATGAATTTTCCGTTGTAACGACAACTACAGAATGCAAAACTCCGAAGTCTCTTTGCGGGATGACGGGGTTGCTTGTATCGAGAAAAATATCTACTGATACTCTGAACTGGAAAATTGAACTTTATACGCAGGCCTTTAATCCGAAGATGGAAACAGATGTTCAGAGTGTATTTCCGAAATCGCTGAAGCAGGTGAATGAAGCTGTGGTGGAAGTGACGGATGAAAAAGGGACTGATTATAAAGTGGATATGATCACGGGTAGTTTAATTCTTCCGTTAAAGTCTGTTGTTTATCCATCGAAAAAAACATCATCGCCTAAAACTAAAAAACGTTAATTGATTCCAATACCATAAATGCACCCTTGTTCTGTGAGTTCAGATTTGATTAACACATCTTTTGACCAGTTTACGCTGTAGAAATTCCAGTCTTTTAAGTGGCCGTCTTTTTTAGCGATCCCACCTACTACAAATTTAATTCCATCATTGTTAATGCAAGAAACGACATCGCGTTCTGAAACTTCAATCTGCAGACATGATTCATCGACAAGATCGTTGAAAGTTAACTCTCCATCAATTTCATTTCCAGTGCGTGCTTCATATGAATTTGTCGGGATATTAAATACGACAACTAATCGTGATTTTTTCAGTCCATGCGGATTCAATGAGCATTCTGGTGTTGCAAATAGAGCTGTTGAAGTCATTAATGTGATGGCCAGGATTAGGTATTTCATTGGTAATTATCTTAATGGAAAAGGTGTCTGAGCTGGGGTTACCCTGTAAAAAATTTAAGATTTAAATCCCTATTTTTCATTCTGTATGCCTTACAATTTTTAGGAAACCAATGACTTAGATCTTATCTTTCATAAAGACCCTTGCAATTGATCCTTACCAGAGGAATCAATATGCCAACAGTATCTGAATTTTTTGGAATTAAAATCTACATGTATTATGCTCATGGGAAGCACAAAGCACCTTATTTCCATGCTCGCTATCAAGGACAAGATGCTTCGTTCTCAATAATTAGTGGACGCATACTGGCAGGACAACTCCCTCCTAAAGTTGTAAAAATAATTAAGAGCTGGAATAAAAAGCATAAAAATGAATTGCTAATTAATTGGAGTAAAATACAAAGTCATGAAATCCCAAAACGCATCACAGGTGCAGACTATGACTAAAGCAATTAAAGTTGAAGCTTCAAAAGATTTTACAATTATCGTAAGTCTAGAAGATGGCCGCAAATTTAAATTAGATTTATCTTACATAAAAAATTCTTCCGGTCCTGTCGTTGAACCATTAAAAAATCAAAATGAATTTATCAAAGCATTCATCCAGGATGGAATCGTTTCATGGTCAACTGGGTTTGATATTGATCCTTACTTTATTCTAGAAGAAGGAACGCCTCTTAAATAAGACCGAGTAAATGACTTCGTCATTAAATTGAACAAATGTTTGTTATTCTCCAACAAATTATTACATTCAGGTTTAAGTGTTGCGGGAAATTTTTTCAGGAATAACATCGATATATCAAGGATGGTATCTATGAAAACAATTATCGCTTTATCTCTCTTATCACTTTCGTCTTTATTACACGCTAACGACAGAATCGTTGGTGGTGAACTGGTAGACCCTGCTACGACTGAAACAAGATACATTGTATCTCTAGGTGGAAGCTGTGCTGGAAGTATTATCTCTCCTTCATGGATCTTAACTGCTGCTCACTGTAAATCAATTTTCAACAGTGTAGTTATCACTGGTGGTGGTGTTGATCTTAAAGCAAAAAATAGAGTTGTTTTAAAAATTAAAAAATCTTACGTTCACCCTAAAAACAACCCTAGCAAGTACTCTTATGACTTCGCTCTTCTTCAACTTGAAACTCCAATCGATTTCGAAAAAACCGGTCTAGCGCCAATCACAATGGTTGACCCTGATCTTGTTAAAACTGGAGCAATTGATGACGGTGTAATCTCTACTGTTTTAGGATGGGGAACAATGTCTGAAGGTGCTCAAAGCATCACTAACTTAATGAGAAAAGTTGATGTGCCTATCGTTTCAAACGACAGAGCAAACGCTCCTGGTTCATACAACGGTCAGGTAGACGCTACTATGCTAGCTGCTGGATATGACCAGGGTAAAAAAGATTCATGCCAGGGTGACTCAGGTGGACCACTTACTGTTGTTGGTACAGATGGAAAACCAGTTCTTGCTGGTGTAGTAAGCTGGGGTAAAGGATGTGCGAGAGCTAACTACTACGGGATCTACGCTAACGTAGCTGTAGGTTACTCTTGGATCCAGGACACAATGAAAGCTAATCAATAATTAATATTATTTGATAAAAAAAAGGCCGGGATTTATTCCCGGCCATTTTTTTGTCTTTTTTTAAAACTTACTAGTGGTGAAAATTATCAGCGTCAGTATGAGTTCCCATTTTCCAGTTTCCTGCATAAATAGCTTCTGCTCTGTCGTTGATTAAATAGCCTAGACATTTCTGGATATAAGAATCTCTCATGTCTTCGAGCTCTTCTTCAGTCATGTTCTCTTCTGCAATTGGAAACATTGTGCTTTCTTCTTCTTTAATGTGATTTTTAACAAGACCTGCAACCACTTTTGCTTTTGCAGCGATTTCTTCTGACCACTCCGTTTTGTAACCCATGCCTGTTAACTCTGCTTCAAGCTGAAACGCCACATCGTGTTCATCTTGTCCGGCGAAACCTTCAAGGCGTGCTTCTTTTTCAGGATTTGCTTTTAAGTGATTATATAAAACTTCCTGTTCAGCTTTTCCATGCATTTCTACAAGACGAAAAAATCTTTCGAGATGTTCTTGTTTTTGAAAATCAGTGGCGTCTTTATCCATGATGACAGAAATCGATTCTTCTAAAAAATCATGATGTTCTTTTAGTAGTGGGAAGAATTGTTTGTGATCTGCCAGGTCTTTATCCAACGATGTTCGTACTTCTTCCAGTGAATGGGGTTCGGTTCTGAATGTTTCTGATAAAAAATTGGCCATTTTTGACTCCTTCGTTGCGATGTTTATTTTTTGTAATGCGAATTCTGAGGCAGAAAGTCGCTTACTGCATTACAAACATGTTAATTGCAAATGAAGGGCCAGATGAAATCATAGGTGAGTAAAATACGTTAGTTTTCGCAATCAGCTTCCTTCCACGTATTCTCATCAGCGGGAAGTCTCACCTTTTCATTTTTTAAATCAGGAAAATTTTCAGTGAAAACAACTTTCGTTTCTTTTTCAATATCTTTTAGAGGAACTGTATTCTTCGCCAGCATATCGCCGTGATCGCCCTGATCATATAAAAATGAAATGACTTTTTTAGGTGGAGTCTCATCGATTATAATTTTGAAAAATTTCTGTGGAATAACCAGGCCACTTCTCATCTTAGGAAGACCTTCAGTTAACACCGGCCCCGTGATGACCATTAACTTTCCTTCACCACATGCCCATCTTCTCACCTGGTCTTCCAGCTTTCTCCACGAATCGCGATTTAAGTTTGGTGATTGAGGCGCCATGTTCGACATTACAAAAGTCATGTCATTTAAATTTTGATCCCAGAGAAAATCTCCTGACGGTGCCATGTGGCCGCGGTCGTATCCGCTCTTTGCATATTCAGAGGGAGCAACGTAGGGAAGATTTTGTTCCATCAAAATTGGATCGATAATAAATTTGTTGGCGCGTTTGCCTTCTCTTGCTTTTAAATGATCTGCTGTTAATTCATACGCCACATACTCGGGTAGTCTTTTATCCGTGTTGTACATAATTTTAAAAGGCCCGTGATCGAGTACGATATCGACAGGAATATCGTTCATCATCGTTTCACTGCTTGCTCTTGGTGCAGTTGAAGCAGTTTTATGAGCGCAACTTGATAATAGTACGAGAAGAAGTAGTGTTGTTATTTTCATATAAAAATTCTAAAACGCTCGTTTAAGCCTGACAAGTATCGGCTGCGTTATTAATAAATTTAATAAACGAAGTATAACGAAGATAGTGTGTTAGAACTAAGGATGCTGATTAAATTACCTATCCAGGAACTTTTAAGCTTAGAGCTACATAACTTTAACAGCGAAGATAAATCCTCATTCAAAGAGTTGAGAGATTTTTTCATGCAAGCGCCGGTTCCTCTGGCGATTCTTAAAGGCCCCGAATATTTTTTTACGTTATCCAATTTTCCCTATGAAACTCTCATCGGAAGAAATGCCATGGGAAAAAATATAAATGAAGTTTTTGCGGCCGAAGAAATTCAACACATGCTTCCCCTGCTCGATGCCGTTTATAAAACCGGTGTACCTTACATTGGAAAAGATATTCCACTTAATCTTGCCGATGCCAACGGCAACATTCATTACAAATGGATTGATGTTGCTTATCATCCATTCAGAGAAAATGATGAAGAAGCTATCAAAGGGATCTTTGCAGTTTTTCAGGATGTCACTGACCGAGTGATCGCCAAAAGAATCATGGCCAAGAGTGAAGAGAAATTTAAACAACTCGCCAATACTCTCCCGCAAATGGTCTGGACGGCAACAGATGTCGGGCAACTGGACTGGTACAACGATGTGTGGTTTGACTACGTCGGTGGTGACAGAACTCAGGCAGGAAACGAAATATGGTCCCGGGCAATTCACCCCGAAGATTTAAAATCGGTCATTCTGGCCTGGCAGGAAGCCATAAACACAAAATCAATATTCAGAAAAGATGTGCGCTTTAAACAAGGCAAGAGCGGAGAATACCGTTGGCATATCTGGCAAGGCGGCCCGATCATCAACGAAATTGGCGAAATTGAAAAGTGGACAGGAGCTTGCACTGATATCCATGACCAGAGGATTGCGATTGATATGCTTGAACTCGAACGTGATGTTCGCGAACGTGTTGTCGGAGCTCTTACTCACGATTTAAGAACTCCTCTTGCAGCTGCAAAAATTTCAGCACAGTTACTCACAAGAAAAGTTCCATCAGAAGAAATGCTTAACAGAGTGGCCAACAGAATTTCAAACAGCATCGATAGAGCTGACAAAATGATTCAGGATATTCTCGATGCCAGTCATATCAAGGCCGGAGAAAAAGTTTCTCTAGATATTAAACCTCATGAGCTGAAAGAAATTATGCTATCGACAGTTGAAGATCTGGTGAACATTCATGGCGACAGAATAATATTTAAATCAAATGAAGAAATCCATGGCTATTGGGATGCTTCCGCTCTAAAACGCATGACTGAGAACTTAGTGAACAATGCAGTTAAATATGGAAAAGAGTTAACACCAATTACTCTCAACCTGAAAAAGTTAAAAGATTCTATCGTGATTGCCGTTCACAATGAAGGAACACCAATCACTGACATTGATCAGAAAGCAATTTTTGAACCTTACAAGCGCACAAAAGAAGCGAAAAAGGGCTCGCAGAAGGGTTGGGGCATCGGTCTCACTCTGGTCAGAGGTTTTGCAGAAGCACACGGCGGTCAGGCGATCGTAAGAAGCTCACTGCAGGACGGGACGACTTTTTCCATTATCATCCCTCAGGACGCAAGGAACTACTAATGACTATTACAACATGCCATAAAAATATTTTAATTATCGAAGACGATAAGGATATCAGAGAGTCGATGAAAGATGCTCTGGAAATTGAAGGCTATAACGTAATAATTGCTACAAATGGAAGAGATGGTCTTGCATCACTTCGCGCTTTAAAAAATACCTGCCTGGTCCTTCTCGATATGGTTATGCCACAAATGGGCGGCCGTGAATTTATCGATACGATGAAACAGGATAAGGAAATTGCATCAGTTCCAGTCTTCATTCACTCGGCCATTGCCAACAAAGACAACTCAACCGGTGCTATCGGATGGATTCGTAAACCCGCTGACCTTGAAGTGATTTTAGCTACTGTTAAAAATCATTGTTAATAGGTTTGCGTTATAGTTGTCAAAACTCTCCAATCATAGTTAGCTTTTAATATGAAGAAATTAATTTTTATTATTTTTGTCCTTTCCTCGTTTGCTGCTCTTGCCGCTTCCGACTGCTCTTTCAACTTTAAAGATTTTCATTCGCTACTAGTGCAGAAATCAAAAAAGTTCAAAGTCCTGAAACCGGAAAATAAAGATGATATTTCCAAGACCGTCACTCAGCAGGCAAAGCTTCGCACAGGTGAAGATTTAATTTTCGTCGGCGGCGGTTGTGCTCACATCAGTTATTCTTTTACTTATTCTAAAATAAAATTCAAAACGAAAACAGTTCAGGAACAATTCCAGAAAGCACGCGATCTTTTAGCCAAGTCAGATATTCAAAAAGGTTATTTCGAAGTGCTGATGACAGCGATTGATCAGGCATTGAAAAAACCAATTCAAAAAAGTAAGACTGACGTTTACGATTTAAAATGTGGAGATGCTATGTGTTCTCTTGATTTAAGTTCGAAAAATTCACTGAAACTCAACTATAGTTTTGCTCTATGAAAATTGTAAAAATTCAATATACGGTTAAAGAAGAATTCGTCACCGAGAATAAGGCCAATATTAAATCAATGATGGATCAGATCAGATCCCTCGAGCGATTTGATATAAGATATACGGCTTATGTTTTGAAAGACGGAAAAACGTTTGTGCATCTTGCCCAGTATGAAAATACAGAAGCTCAGGATGACTTGCATAATCTAGCGACATTTAAAGTTTTTTCGAGAGAGCGTGATGCGCACATTGAAATTGCACCGGAGCTGGTGGAGATGACTTTAGTGGGTTCAACTTTTGACTTGTTTACCATCAGAGAAGAGCATATTGAGTTTTAATCGCTTCTATTTTTAATTACTTATAAATCACCATTATTAGACATTATTGCATCTACCTGAGTATTAATTTAAAAAAATACCCAGAAAAGGTATACCTCACCAAGGTATAGTCATGGCAATTGTTAGTTTTCGTGATCCTCAACTTAAAGTTTTTATTGAAACTGGCAGCCTTCCTAAAAAATCCCAATGGCAAACTGCTAGAAAGATAACATTGAGAAAATTAGATATGTTAAACTATGCGAAGGATCTGAACGATCTTACAAGGCCTCCTGGGAATAGACTTGAGCCACTCCGGGGAGATTTATATGGGTATTACAGTATCAGAATTAATGATCAATGGAGAATTATCTTTCGCTGGACTACAAAAGGACCAAGCGAAGTGGAAATTGTAGATTATCATTTTTAATAGAGGTTTATATGAGTGCAATTAAATACAAAAGAAAACCAACTCTTCCTGGAGAAATTCTCACTGAAGAATTTTTGAAGCCATTACAAATAACTCAAAAGCAGCTTGCTGATCACATCAAAGTTGATATTAAAGTTATAAATCGACTGGTCAATGGAAGGACTTCACTTTCCGCTGAAATGGCACTTAAATTATCAGCGACTTTTCAGAACTCTGCTGACTTCTGGCTTTCGGCCCAGTATGAAAATGATTTGTATGAAGCGAGAAAATTAATTACGAAACTACCAAGACCTATTGTGAAGGAGTAAGTTTCTTTTTATAAACGAGAGACTTTAATTCCCACCCTTCTCTCTCATAAAACTTCTGCCCTTTCTCATTATCGATCCCCGTACAAAGTCTCAGACTTTTACACCCAAGTTCTTTGGATACCTCTTCAGCATAAGCAAGCAGCTTAGCTCCATAGCCTTTGGATCTTTGGGCAGCAGTAGAAACCAGATCATCAATGTAGAGATGTCTGCCATGAACATAATCGACAAGAACTCGATACCCCATGACGGCAAAAATATGAGAGCCGCTTTCAACGCCGACGATTTCATATCCGTCTTTGGCGTGGGCCTCTTCGTAGATGTTTAAATAATCAGCATAAGATAATTCTGGTCGCAGCTCTTTCATGATGGGATAAAATCTCACCAGGTCACTTTTATTTTTTGCTGTGATAAAATTAAATTTTTCCATAAACTCGCATTTAAAGAGTTCTTAAAACAAAACTCAACATTAAGTACCAGCCTACCACTGACGAAGCCCCTGCTCCCATCACCATAACCGGGTAATGCCCGAACACTGCGATGATCATCGATGCTGCAAGATAAACGATGAAAGATGTTGATAATGTTCTCACCGTTTCAATTCGCTTAAACTCCATTAAAATAAATGGAACGATTAAGGCCACTGAGCAGATGAAAAGTCCTGCGATACCGACAGGCCCTAAGCTCACCATCATTTCAAAAATATCTTCCACGTATTCAATCGGATCAAGTAAATCAACTCTGGTCCAAACGTAATAAAGTGCAACGGCAGCAATTACAACTGAAGCTAAGCGGTATTTTATATCTGTTTTACTTTTAAAAAATAAAACCAGACCCGCGAGACTCAAGGCCGTTGTCTGACTTGCGTCCGGCTGGAAGGCAAGGATCATGACTGTAGCTGCAAATAAAACAATTGAATGTAGAAAATATTTATCGTGAAGCAATTGATAAATACACCATAATGCCAGAGGAATAACGATCATGGAAATTTCAATTCCAAATCCTCCGATTCTAATCCAGCGATGAACTTCGTGTTCTCCCGGAAATAAAAAACAAGCGAGTAAAAGAAATAAAGAGATGAATGAAATCTGCATGACCTGAGTTGGCCTTTTATCTTTCCAGCGATTCGATAAATAAAGCATCAAAATGATACCGATTAAAATTCCAATAATGTTTGGATAAAATACACTGGCGGGAATACCGTTTTGAACAACAGTATAAATACCAAACAAAGTTGCAAGTATTGGTGGAATAAAAAAGAGAACTGATTGAGGTGTTAATTTCTTCATGATTAATCTTAAGCATTCAGACTTTCGATGACAATCTATATGCGTTAATAGACCGTAATAAGGTTTTCTACGCACTGCCTGCAAATAGTAAAAGTTGCAATGAATGTGGCATTGGGATAGAAATTTTTAGTCTATTCACCATTGGAGGATTCATGAAAAATTTAATTCTAGCTGCGCTTCTACTTGTTTCAATCGCTCCGGCCGTAAAAGCTGATGATGGATCATACGAAGATATGATGACAGCAAAACAACAGGAATATATGCGCTTTAACGGCGTAACTGTGGCAATCGTCAGAGTTAATGACCGTATCATTTCAAGACGTGCTTCTGCAGACTACGAAGCTTCTTTAACAAACCCATACGACCGCGCTATCAGATGTAATATTGTTTTAATCAGCTCACGTGGAGTGAACGAAAGATACGAAGTGATCGATCAGAAAGCTCACCTTGGTGTTTACGTTCCACCAAAAGGGATCACAAAAATGTGCGGCCACATCGAAATTAAGCACGGCCGTGGCGACGACGGACTTCAGTGGATTGAATCAAGAGGAAATCTTGTGAAAGCTGAAAACTGCATGTTTCTTTAATTAAAATATTCCCGGCAGAAGTTTAGACTTCTGCCGTTTTCTTTTCTAAAAAGCTCAGCACCGGTCCCGTCATAAACGTTGTCACAACGGCCATAATCACCAGCATTGTAAAAAGCCTTGGTGATAAAATCCCCAGCTCCAGTCCGATATTTAAAGCAATGAGTTCAACCAGACCTCTGGTATTCATCAGTATTCCCAGAATCAAGGACTCTCTCCATGGATGTTTTAAAAGTTTTGCAGAGATCACTGTCCCGCCAAATTTTCCCAGTGTCGCAACTGCGATGATCACCAGACATAAAATCCAGTCATGAGCAGTATCCATTAAACCAATCTGTGTTTTCATTCCTGTATAAGCGAAAAATGCCGGAAGAAAAAGTACGCGGACAATTTCCTGTAATTTATAATCAAGATCATGGGAAACAAAACTATTATTGGGAATAATGACTCCGAATAAAAATGCACCGAAGATGGCGTGAATGCCGATTGTTTCTGTGATTAAGGCACTGATTAAAATGCCGACTAAAAAGAAAGCGACTTTTTCTGCCGAAAACTTTTTCAGGTCACTTAATGTTGGAACCCATTTTTCTAAAAAAGGCTTAATGACAAAAATCATAATGAGGATAAAGACTGCTGCAAGAGCGTAAGTCATGTAAGCATTGTTCATCGTAGACTGAACTCTACTTACAACCAGTGCAAGTAAACACCACGCAGTCACATCATCAATCGCAGCACATGTTAAAGCGAGCGAGCCGATTTTAGTTTTAGTCATTCCTTTGTCTGCAAGAATTCTTGCAAGAACCGGAAATGCAGTGATCGACATCGAAACACCTAGGAAAAGTGCGAAGTTGGTAAAACTCACTGCCGGTGGTGCCATTTCCTGATAAATATAAAGAGCAAGAATACTTCCGAGTAAGAATGGAACAAGGATGCTTGCGTGTGAAATAATAAAGGTTGTATGCGCACTCTTTTTTAATTCTTTCAGGTCGAGCTCAAGGCCCACGAGGAACATATAAATGACGATCCCAATCTGTGCGATGATATTTAAATAAGGAAGTGTTGATGGCGGGATAAGGATTGCCATTAATCCCGGTGCCATTCTTCCACACAATGATGGGCCTAAAAGAATTCCGCCGATCACTTCCCCCATGACAGTTGGCTGTCCGATTTTTTTAAACAAAAAACCACAAGCACGCGCCACGATGACGACAATAACCAGAGCGAGCAAAACGTCACCAAGTGCAGACATATGAGAAGGGCCATGTGCTGTGGCCGTCATAACTTCCTGACCGAAGTGACCGAGTCCATAAAGATTAATGCCCAGGAAGATTCCCACACCGATTACAATTGTCATGCAATAAAATAAAATCAATTTCATAAAAATATCTTATCTGATAATATTTTTTAATGAAAATGTTCTTTTTTAAATTAAAAAATTTCTTTAAAGATGTCGCTGATGACGAGCGCATTCCCATGCGTGATAAAAAAATTCTTGTCGTTATGATGGGTCTTATAATTTCACCGATCGACTTCATCCCTGACTGGATTCCACTATACGGTCTGCTTGATGACCTGATTATGCTGGCCTTAATAATGGATTATTTATTCAATGTACTTGATCAGTCGATCCTGCTTTCGCATTATCCGTGGGGCATGAAAAGTTTTGCCCGCATCAGAAGAATCGCGGGCGTCTTTTCTTTTTTCGTTCCGAACTTTATCGCAGACAACTTATGGAAATATGTCCGCGAACCGTTTTAAAAATCTGCATTGATGGCAATCTCAGTCTGATTCACCGATCCACCTGATGGATTTTTGATGCTTGAGAAAATAATATCCAGGTCTACTGGTGCATAATAAAGCACATTCATTTTGATTCTTGGTCCGATAAACAACGAATGAATTGTCTGGTCACGATATATTCTGTTGTTCAGAATAATTCTATCTGCAGTCATCGTGTCTCTACCAAGAAGCAAGTGAGCTTCCTTAAAAAAGACAGGCACAAATCCTGTTCCTTTGTAGATGTACCAGAAGTTATAATCCAGATACAGTCTTGTTGTGAAAATTTCGTTTCCGTAAGCATTGCTGTATGGAAGTCCGTAAAATTCATGCCAGCGGTTGATCCCGACACCATTTGTTCCACCCGCGTATAAAACTCCCTGAGTAAAACCTGTTTTATAAAGTTTCCCGTATGAAGCTTTTGCGCCACCGATTAATCGTTCCTGAAAACGTCCTTCAATCTGCATTTTACTTTGAAGGTTTAAAAAACCTGGTCCGATATCCGGAAGATCCTGCTGCAGTCTTGCCTGCAATGATAAACTCTGGAAAACATCATCGAAGCTTTGAGCATTATACTGAGCTGCTAAACTTGAACCGATATGATTAGTTGTACGTTCAGAAATAAAATCGTTTGTTTTTGTTGATCCAACAAAAAGTCCGGGAACAAGGGTCCAGCGCTTTAATAAAAGGGAGTAATTTGTTCCGATGCTTCCTTCAGTTGTCTCATTTACGATTGAACTAAAATCTGTTTTTGAATATTCCTGATTGAAAAATCCACTCACTGACCAAAGGTCACTTACACTAGTAAGTTTGTGAACGAAATCCAGATTGCCACCGATCTTGCTTTCAGAAGGATAAGTTAAAACAGTAGCATTGATAGTGTTAATATCCATAGGATCAGAAAAAGTTGTCATGGCCCCGATGCTGAAAAGATTGTCGCTCGATCCTGTTGCAAGAAACCAGTAGTATGGTCTCAGGTGATAAAACTTCGGAAAACTTTCTAAATTGTTATTTTCAGCAATTGTTTTTTCTTCGGGGAAATTCATTGCAGTCATTGTTGCAGAAGCTGTTGCAGCTGAATCTTTTTTAAGAAGTGCAATCGAATCCTTTAGAAGCATATCTTTCGACTTCAGGTCATTTTCCAGCATCAACATGCGCCCGTCATTTACTTCCATGGAAGTAATTCTGTTAAGGTGGCCGGCATTCAATGCAGTTTTTGAAAAATTCTTAAAATCTTCGTTGAATTCAAAAAGTGAAGCTGCATTTTTTTCTCGAACAACAATAATTTTTTCTGCAAGAACCGGAAGGTCAAAATAATTTTTTGAACTATAGATGCTGTAAAACTTTTCCAGAGTCAGGTCGCTCATTGCCAGTGTCGTTACACCATCTTCCTCATGGATTTTTGTAAATATTCTCTGCCCTGACTTCTTAAAATATGTCAGGTTTTCGCTCGAAGAAAATTGTTTTACCAGATCAACATCTGCGACCGTATTTTTTGAAAGATCGACTCTCTGTCTTTCAATTCTCCATTTATTATCAACAAAACTCGCCGTTAAAAATCTGTTATTGCCCAGACCGATGACATAACTCGGATCGTTTTTGAAAGGCAGCTCTGCTTCAATCAATAATGTTTCAGCATTGACCAGTTTCCATGTGCGGTTGTCTGCTCTGAAAAAAGGATCTTCATTGAAGCCGACGATTAAATATTTTGTTTCAGCATCAAGTGACGGAACAGTTGTGACACCTACAAGTTCCGAAACTGGATAATGAAACTTGCTAACCAGCATAGTGACGTTGTCCTGAAGATCGTAACTCACTAAAGCTTCGCGCTCTCTGTTCTGCTCTATTTTATAAAGTATATTACCGTCGAGAATCACGCCTTTTTGAAGATCGTTACTTCCAAAAACATTATTGATTTTCACACCCCATGAATCATTTTCAGCTGCAACCGCCGGCTGACCGCTAAGTATTTCAGAGCGAAAATTATCAAAATTATTTTGAGCTGAATTTCCCGTGCACTCCTGGAAAACCGAATTAAGTGAAAACGGTAAATTTTTTGAATTTGTTTCCACCATGCATTTAATCGCCCCTGGTTTTTTCGCTTCAATATATTCCATGAAATGTGAGCCGGCCCAGTAAGCAAGCTGCCCGTTAGGATAAACACCCGGTTCATCAAGACAGTCAATCGTCGAACAGAAATCTTTATTAATAAACTGAACCAGAAGTTCTTTTCTAAAAAGAGGATTTTGCAAACGGCCATCGGCATTCATTAAATGCGATTCACTCCACACTGCGATTCCTTCAGTGAACCATCTCGGAACATCGTTGGTTAAGAGCTTGGCGACGTTTCCAAAAATTTTTCTGCCATTTTCAACGAAGCCTCTCGTCTGATCCAGATGGGTGATGTGCGTGTACTCGTGAAACACTAATCCACGAAGCCAGTCATCGAACACAATCAGATGTTCAGTGTTGCTGGCAGGAAACTTATAGAGATTGATAATATTGGTCGGGAATACGCGAGCATTCCCATTTGTTAATCTGACATAGGGATCAATATTAAAATGGACTGTGTTTTTAGGAACATACTGGAAGTAGTTGACTACTTTAATCAAGTCATTTTTAATTATTTTTTCAACTTTCAAAGCAACATCGAGATCTTTTTCATCAAAATGAATCTGGCCATAAAGAGTTCCATATGGAGTGGGCTGATTAACTGTGATTGTTTTTAGAGTGACACTTTTTGCAAAACTCATTGGAGAAATGAGCGCAGAAAGGACAAGAAGCGCGATTAGAGAAACGCGATATCCGACCATTTTTTTCTTCCTTATGTACAGTAAAGTAGGCATAATCATAGCTGTCTTTAGAATCATTTGGAAATCATTTGCAATTAGTTTTTGATTTTTTTAACCATAAAGGAGCTTTTTCATGAAACTTAGATCAGTACTTATTCTAACAATCCTAGCGGCCTCTCTATCACTTACTTCATGTGCAAGTAAAAAAACTAAAACTACAGACGGTGTAGATAATACAGGTGGAGCAGAACAAACAACTTTAAAGGATAACGGGAATAACTCTGGCGTATCAGCACTTGAATTAAACGGTGATTCAGATTCAAACCGTGCCGGTGCTTTAAAGACTGTTTATTTTGATTACAACTCATCAGCTATCGCTGGTTCAACTAAAGAAGCTCTAGATTCAAACGCAGAGTTCTTAAAGAAAAATGCTTCTGTAAAAGTTCAAGCTGAAGGACACTGTGATGAGCGCGGTTCAGTTCAGTTCAACTTGGCACTTGGTGAAAAAAGAGCAAAATCAGTAAGAGATTATTTAGTTGGTGCAGGTGTTGCTGCTAACAGAATCACTGTGATCTCTCTTGGAAAAGAGAAACCGGTTTCTTTTGGTCACGACGAAGAGTCATGGTCTAAAAACCGTAGAGCGAACTTTGTAGTAACTGAAAAGTAATCAGTAGATCCATTTGAAAAAAAACTTTGTTTTAATTCTTATAGTTCTTTTTGTTTCAGCGTGTGGTCTTACGACCACACGCCCGAAACTTGAAATGTCTATGGCCCAGACTGCCTTCATGGCCGCAAAAGAGGCCCAGGCAGATGTCAAATCTCCAGGATTATATCGAAAGGCCGAGTATTATTATCTAAAGGCCAAGTCCGCTTACAAAAGAAAATATTTCAATAAGGCCCAGCAATACGCTCTATTATCTAAAAAATACTCTGAACGTGCAGAATATGTTGCTATTAGAAAGAAGACGTTAGAAAATTTATAAGTAACATCACTTATTAAATTTCTGAATTGTCGAGGTAACATCCATGAAGCGTTCTCAAATCTTTATTTGTTCACTAATCCTACTTTTAGCAGCATCTTGTAAAACACAGGAAGATATCCGTCGTGAACAAACAGTTCAAAATTTAAATGAAGAAGTTCAACAGACGAAAAAAACTACTGCTAATGGCAACTCACGCTTCAATGCTATCGAAGAACAAATGAACCGTCTTAACGGCCAGATCGAAGAATCAAATCACAACAGCTCAAAACAAGCTCAGGAAAATAAGCAGCAGTCAGATCGTATTGCAGCACTTGAAGAAGCAAACAAGAAACAGGTTGAGTATTTAAAAGCACTAACTGAAAAAGTTAACAACCAGTCAGGGTACATCGAAGAAGTTATCGCTTCTCTTGCTAAACTTTCAAAAGAATCGGCAGAAAAACCTGCTGCAAAAAAAAAAGCAGTAAAAGATGATGATGCGGTAGTCGCTGTCAGTGATGAAAGCGACGTCCCTGCAACTTTCGATAACGGCCTAAAAAAATTCAAAGATAAAAAATACAGTGATGCCAGAGATATCTTCGAGAAAGTTTCTGAAAATAAAAAGGCCAGCAAGAAAAACCGCGAAGGGGCCACTCACTACCTTGGGATGATCGAACTAAAAAACAAGAAGTATGAAGCTGCTAAAGTTTACTTCTCAAAAGTTTTCAGCGAAAACCCAAATTCACCGTTCGCTCCTGCTTCACTTTTAAATCTCGGAAAAACATTCACACAGTTAAAATCGAAAGAAGAAGCTAACATGACTTACGATGAACTAATTTCACGATTCCCTAAAAGCAAGGAAGCTCAGGAAGCTGCCAAGCTTAAGAAATAAGAATTATTAAAAGAGAATCCTATGAAAAAATATCTTCTGCCTCTACTCTTCATAATCACTTCTTGCTCTTACTATATTGCAAAGGTTGATGAAGCGAGCCCGACGAAATCAGCCAATGAGCAAAAACTATCTCTGGTATTTTCCCACAACATAAGTGGTGAAACTCACCCTTGTGGCTGCAGGAATTTTCCTCTTGGTGGTTTACCCCAGGTAGCAGGACTTTTTGCCAACATTTCAAAAGACAGCGAACTTTTATATGTTGATACGGGAGATACTTTTTTTCCTTCATCTGTTGTTCCAAAATCAATGTACGACTCACTGACATTTGCGGCCAGTAATTTAGCTCTGGGTCTTGATCAGATCGGTTTAAAATATTTTGTCCCTGGTGATCAGGACTTTGCCATGGGCGTGCAGTTTCTTCAGGGAATTGCCAACACAAGAAAATTTGAATTCCTGATTGCGAATTTAAAAGACCAGAATCTACTAAAGCATAAAAATTTTGTTGTCATTGAACGGGGAAGATCAAAAATATTTTTAGTTGGTTTAGTTGACCCTGAAGTTTTCAACGGACCTCAGGCAGATTATTTTATCAGTCCAGCAGCTGCACTTCCGGGAATTATGTCGGACGTCGCAAAAGCAGGATATGAAAGAGGAAACAGCTATCACCGCCTGGTGGTTTTATCACACGCCGGAATTGACCCTGATGAACAGCTTGCCAAAAAATTCCCGGAGATCGACTGGATCATCGGAGCGCACTCACAAAGTTTTCTTCGTTACTCAAAGGATGAAGGAAATACAAAAATGGTTCAGGTCCTTTCAAAGAACCACTATATCGGCGACATTCATATCGACGTGAATTCTAAAAAGCAGACTGATACTTACGAAATCCATGAAATCCGCGACGAACTGGAAAGAAATTTAAATCCAAATCCGATGCGCGCTTTTATCGATGATCACAAATCGAAAATGAACGACCTGCAGATCAAAGAGCAGGCGAAAATGGGAATGAGTGAAACTCTCACTACTGAAATGGCCAAAGGTGTGAAGAAATATAAAACTGCAGTGAGCTGTTTAGAATGTCACAAGTCGCAGACAGATTTCTGGCAGGGAACTCCGCATGCTATCGCCTACACGACACTGATAAAGGTTAATGAGGCGAATAATCTTTCGTGCATCGGTTGCCACTCTCTAGGCCTGAATGATCCGAAAGGATTTACAAATCAAAAGAATATGGTGACGTTTAAACATAAACCGGCACTGAATTACTGGAATGAAGTAAAAAAATTCAGCAACAATATTGAATCAGTCAGAAAACTTCCGCCTCAGGATATTAAAAAAGTTTCCGTGCAGTGGCTTGCTCTGGATAAAAAACTGGGGGTGCAGAATAATTTTGCCAACGTTCAGTGTTTAAACTGCCACAGTCAGGATGATATGCACCCGAAAGATACGAATCCTAAACTAGCTGTTAAAGACCGCGAGTTTAATATCAAGAATAAATGCCTGAGCTGCCACACGCAGGAGCAGTCACCTGAATGGTATGAGAGTGGGATAAAAGTAAACGCGAAGTTTGATGAAAATTATAAAAAGATGAGTTGTCCTAGGCTATAGGTTTTAATCTGTAGCCAACTCCCGATTCATTTTCGATGATCTCGCCTGCACCGGGAACTGCTGAATCCAGCTTCTTTCTAATCTGCCCGAAATATACTCTGAGATAATGATTGTGCTCGACGGAATGAGGCCCCCAGATTTCTTTTAAGATCATTCTGTGCGGAACCAGTTTTTCACCAGAGCGAAGTAATAATTTTATCAAATCATATTCTGTCGAAGTGAGTTTCAATTCGACGTCTGCATAGGTCGATTTATGAGTTGCCTGATTTAAACTTAGTTTTCCAAATGCAAGAACCGGCTGGGTCTCTTCCGTTTTGGAATGCCTGATCGCCACGCGAATACGTGCCATAAGCTCAGGAAGGCTGAATGGCTTGGTTAAATAATCATCTGCTCCATTATCAAGGGCCTCTACTTTTTCTTCATCAGAATCCCTTACAGTGAGAAAGATAACGGGAACAGTAGACCATTCACGAAGTTTTTTCAAAACTTCAATTCCATTCATGTCAGGAAGTCCATGATCAAGGATCACGAGCGAAGGTTTAGATTCAATTAATTTTTGTAAGGCCTCATGTCCGTTCTGGGCCTCGACCACTTCAAACTGATTCGCTTCCAGAGAAACTTTAAGAAATTTTCTAATTGAGGTTTCGTCATCAACAACTAAAATTTTTGTATTCATTTTCCATCCACCAGATCTTTTACAGAAGCAGGAATTTTCTTTTTAGGAAGTGATATTAAAAAACAAGCACCACCAAACTTATCACAAAGCTCGATTGTACCATCGTGAAGTTCAAAAATATTCTTCACAATCGCCAGACCTAATCCTAAACCACCGGCCTTTGAATTGGGAAGTCTAAAAAACTTTTCAAAGACCTGATCTTTGAATTCTTTTTGAATTCCGGGTCCATTATCATGAAAATAGATGTGAAAGTAATTATCACTGGAAAGATCATCCATATCAATTCCGACTTCAACCCTGCTTCCGGCATAACGGGCAGTATTTGAAACTAAATTATAGAATGCATGGAGCAGCAATGTGTAGTCAGCATCCATCAACCCCTCGAAGTTTCCTTCAAAATTAAATTTTATAGTCCCCAGTTCCTGGTTTGAAACATTTTTTAGCTCGTGAAAAAATTCTTCCCAGGTAAACCATTCATGCTTTAAGGCAAGGTCTGCTCTTTCAAGACGGCTTAAGTCCAGAAGGTTCTCAACGACACGGTTGAGTCGTTTTGCACTTGAAACAATCTCAGTCGTTAATAGCTCGCGTGTTTCAGGATTATCAAGCACAGCTTTTTCTTTTAAGGCCGAAGCAGAACCTATAAGTGCTGTAAGTGGAGTTCTCATTTCATGTGAAACAGAATTGAGTAAGGTTTCGTGAAGTTTTTTTGAAACTTCAGTCAGTTTTAATTCCTGAACCTGTCTTCCATAAATGACTCGTTCCAGAGCAAGTGAAGCCTGCTTCATCAGCGAATCAAGTAAAATTTCCTGTTCAATATTAAGTACATTATTTTTATCTGTAGGATAAAATAATACTGTACCCAGGACGGAGCTTTCACCGGACAAAGGCATACTTATACAATCCGAGGCGGAAAGAGTTGATGTAGACCATCCAGCTTTTTTATTATGATGATATGACCACAATGCTACGGAATAATCTTTTTCATTTAACTGAAGACTGTTCACCAGAACTTTTTCTTTGTTATCGCTTACCAGAATTTTGATGTTTGAACCAAAATGATCTTCAAGTGTTCCTTTCAGGAATTTAATAATTTTTCCTTCATCAGATTTTGAAGAAAGTTCTTTGGTAAATTCATATAAAGAATTGGTTTGTTTTTCCCTGCGTTCAAGAATGACTTCCTGTCTTCTGATTCTGGAAGTCAGAATTCCCCCAACCATGGCAGCAATGAAATAAGACACAACCATCATGATGTCTTCTTTGGTCTGAATGGCGAGAGTAAATTTTGGTGGAATAAAAAAGAAGTTCCAGATCATTGCACTTAAAAAAGCACAGAAGACCAGTGGACCTCTGGTTAAAAAAGTTGAAAAGAAAAGGATGGCCACTAAAAATAGTGATCCCATGGATCTGTATCCAAGATAAGGACTTAACCCGTAGGCAATAATGGAAATTCCCAGAATAAGCCAGGCGGCCCCATAATAACTATAAAAAGAGGTCGTGAGTCGGGGCATTCTCTTCATGATACGTTCGGAAATTCCTCTGTAGATAGGAAGTCTCTCTGAACGGATAACATGAATATCAACTTCACTTTTTGAATCAACCAGGCGATCGAGAATATTTCCGCGAAGTAAAACATCCATGAACAATCTTTTATCAGGACGGCCCAGGATGATCTGAGTGATGTGCTTATCATTGCAGGTTCTTCTGATGGCATTTAATACATCAGTATCCATGCTGGTAAGAAGTTCACCGCCAAGATTTTGAACAAGCTCAATATTCGCGCGCAGCTGTTTCTGATCATCATCGGTTAAGATCTCACCGGTCTGCACGTAGAGTGCGTACCATGGACAATCAATCATTGACGACATTCTTCTCGTGGCCCTGATGAGCCTTTCTGAAAATGGACTGTGACTGATACCAACAAGCAATTTCTCACTTGTTTTCCATGGGCCGCTTAAGCCTTTCAGTACCATCTGGTCCTGCAGGTCATGGTCAACTTTTTCTGCGATAAATCTTAAAGCAAGTTCGCGTAAAGCAATCAGATGTTCAATCTTGAAGAAATTTTCTGCGGCCCTGTCAGCTCTGTCACCCAGATAAACTTTTCCTTCTTTTAAACGAAGAAGAAGTTCTTCCGGTGATAAATCGATAATCTCAATTTGCTCGGCCAGATCAAAGAAAAAATCCGGCACATTTTCCCGCACATTCACACCAGTAATTCTTAAAACAGAATCCTTGATACTTTCAATGTGCTGGATATTAACTGTTGTATAAACATCGATACCATTTGATAAAAGTTCTTCAATATCCTGATAACGTTTTTTATGGCGCTGACCGGGAACATTTGTATGAGCAAGTTCATCGACCAGAACAAGAGAAGGTTTTATTTTTAAAATTCCTTCAAGATCCATTTCTTCCAGTATTGTATTTTTATGTTCAATAGTAAGTCTTGGGACATGAGGAATTGGACGACTGACAATTTCAGTTTCTATGCGGCCGTGAGTTTCAACAATACCGATGTAAACTTTTTCACCGCGATTAGCTCGCTCCAGTCCGGTCTTCAGCATGGCATAGGTCTTCCCTACACCTGGACACATACCCAGAAATATTTTTAGTTTTCCTTTTTTTACCGATGAATCAAGGCGATTCACGGCCTTCAAAAGATCTTCAGGATTCGGTCTGTCGATTTCATTATTCATGGACTGCATTCTCCAAAGCGAGATTCAACTTTAACACATTCACTCGCTCTTCTCCTAGAAATCCCAGCTGCCTTTGTTCAATATTTTTTGTAACTAAACTTGTTACAACTTCTTCTGATAAACCGCGGGCCATAGCGACACGTTTTACCTGCAAGAAGGCCGCTTGTGGTGACATATGCGGGTCAAGTCCGCTTCCTGAAGTCGTAAGTAAATCAAAGTCCAGGCCTTTGTCCTTTCTTTCTTTTACAGCTTTTTGAAAATCAGTATTTGTTAATGAATAGTTTGATCCGGAACTGGCACTGGCATTATAACCTGCCGCTGAAGGACGGCCCCAGAAATATTTATCACTGGTAAATTCCTGTGCGATCAACTCTGATCCAACCAGATTTCCTTTGTAGGAAATCATTTCTCCCTGCGCCTGATAAGGAAATAATATTTTTGAAATTCCCATCACGGCCATTGGGTAAACTCCGCAGACCATTACAGTTAACACAACAAATATCATTAAAGACTGTCTTATTAATTTCATATAAACCTCTTAAAGCAAATTAATGATGACATCGATAAGTTTGATTCCGATAAAAGGACAAACTAATCCACCGACACCATAGATAAAAATATTTCTTTGTAACAATGCTTTTGCACCGATTGCTTTATAAGCCACACCTTTTAGTGCAAGCGGGATTAAAGCGACGATAACAAGAGCATTGAAAATAACAGCACTTAAAATTGCAGATTGTGGTGATCCAAGTCGCATAATATTTAATACACTTAGAGGGCCAGCTCCACCTTTGACTGCATAGAGAGTTGCAAACAAGGCCGGAATAATGGCGAAGTATTTTGCAACGTCATTGGCGATACTAAAAGTTGTAAGACTTCCGCGGGTCATGAGAATTTGTTTTCCGGTTTCGACAATTTCAATCAGCTTCGTCGGGTTACTGTCGAGGTCGATCATGTTCCCTGCTTCTCTAGCGGCCTGAGTCCCTGTGTTCATTGCTACACCAACATCTGCCTGGGCAAGTGCGGGAGCATCGTTAGTACCATCTCCAGTCATCGCAACCAGGTGACCTTTTTCCTGCTCATCTTTTATACGTTTTAATTTCATTTCAGGAGTGGCCTGTGCCATGAAATCGTCAACACCAGCTTCAGCAGCAATGGAAGCTGCAGTTAAAGGGTTATCTCCGGTGATCATGATGGTTTTAATTCCCATTCTTCTTAGTTCAGAAAAACGTTCTTTGATTCCGCTTTTTACTACGTCTTTTAAATAAATAACTCCGTAAACAATTTCATCCTTGCACACTACGAGAGGAGTACCACCGCTTCTGGCAATAGTTTCAGCAGCACGTGTGACTTCAACTGGCATAACACCTTTTTGAGAAACAACGAATTTTTCAATGGCATCGCCTGCACCTTTTCTAACTTGAGCTCCGTTGACATTCACACCACTCATTCGTGTTTGTGCAGTAAAAGGAACAAACTCCAGTCCTGTCGCATCTTCTTTTTCAAGCTCACTATATTTACTTCTTGCAAGTTCAACAATTGATCGTCCTTCCGGAGTTTCATCGCTGAGTGAAGCGAGATGGGCCATCTTATAAAGTTCTTTTTCGCCGATGTTGGGAGCGGCGATCAACTCAGTGGCCATTCTATTTCCATAAGTGATCGTTCCGGTTTTATCAAGCATCAGAATATCAATATCACCTGCAGCTTCAACGGCACGTCCGCTTAGAGCAATAACATTTTTTTGAATTAATCTATCCATGCCTGAAATACCAATGGCACTTAACAATCCACCAATAGTTGTAGGGATCAGGCAAACAAGCAACGAAACCAGTACCGGTACTGTTACGATCGCTGAAAGTGAACTTCCAGATGCAACCCCGGCATAGTCAGCAAAAAATTTCAGTGTCACAACTGCGACTAAAAAAATCAGAGTCAATGCAGATAATAAAAGTGAAAGTGCAATTTCATTGGGAGTTTTTTGTCTGCTTGCACCTTCAACCAGCGCAATCATTCTGTCTAAAAATCCCTCTCCCGGATCCATTGTAATTTTGATAATGATACGGTCGCTGAGAACTCTCGTTCCTCCAGTTACTGCACTTCTGTCTCCACCACTTTCGCGAACAACCGGTGCTGATTCACCGGTAATCGCCGACTCATCGACAGACGCCAAGCCTTCGACTATTTCACCATCAGCTGGAATGATGTCGTTTGTTTCACAGATAACCAGGTCACCTTTTCGAAGTTCAGTTGCATTGACCTGTGACTCTACTTTATTTTTATAAAGACGTGCCAGCGTTTGCGTTCTCGATTTTCTCAGAGAGTCTGCCTGCGCTTTTCCTTTTCCTTCCGCAATGGCTTCAGAAAAATTAGCGAAGAGAACTGTGAACCATAACCAGATTGCAATCTGAGAGTTAAACCAGCTGAAACTTCCGGTGAATAAAAGAACTGTTGTGATCAGGGCCCCGATACCAGTGATAAAAATAACCGGATTTTTTATCAGCGTTCTCGGGTCAAGCTTCGTAAAAGAATCCAGCGTAGCCTGTAAGTAAATTTCTTTTGTTAATATTTTCTGTTTCATATATTTTCTCTCGATAAATAACCGTTAAAAAGTTTTTCCCTGAATAAACATAATTTGCTCGATAATTGGCCCTAAACTTAGTGCCGGGAAAAATGTCAGGGCACCGACAATTAAAATAACTGCAATCAACAGGAAGACGAATAAAAAATTATCTGTTTTAAAAGTCCCGACTGATTCAGGCATGATTTTTTTCTTTGAAATATTTCCTGCCAGCGCCATGACCGGAAGGATAACTCCGAAACGACCAATCGCCATTGCGACTCCAAGAAGAGAATTAAGGATAGGTGTATTTGCATTTAATCCTGCAAAGGCACTACCGTTATTTCCAGCTGCTGATGAAAAAGCATAAAAAATTTCACTAAAGCCGTGAGGCCCTTTATGCATCAGACTCGACATAATTGAAGGAGTCACTAAACTGTAGGTGGTGGCAAATAAAATAACGAAACTCGGAGTAAGAATCCCAATGATGGCCATCTTGATATCAAACGCCTCGATTTTTTTACCGAGGTATTCTGGCGTTCTACCAACCATTAACCCTGCAATGAAAACTGTCAGAACTACATAGAGAAGCATTCCGTAAAGACCACTACCAACACCACCAAAAATAATTTCTCCGAATAAGATATTAAGAAGAGCAATACCACCTGCTATTGGTGTTAGTGATGAGTGCATGGCATTTACAGATCCATTACTTGCTGCTGTAGTAAACGTTGACCATAAAATAGAATTGGTCACACCAAAACGAACTTCCTTTCCTTCCATCGGAATCAAATTCGCAGTGAGTGAATTTGCGTGGTACTCAGACCATAAAGAAGCACTGAGACCCAGGACTAAAATAATCATCATTGCAGAAAATAAGATCCATCCTTCTTTTGGTTTATTTAACATGTAACCAAAAGTTAAAGTTAGTGCCGCCGGAATTAATAATAGTGCAAGCAACTCAAGGAAGTTTGAAAGCGGTGTCGGGTTTTCATATGGGTGAGCACTGTTGGTATTAAAAAAACCACCACCATTTGTTCCCAGTTGTTTAATCGCCATCTGAGAGGCCACCGGACCTTGAGAAATAATCTGCTCTTTCCCTTCCAGCGTTTTAACTGTTACGGGTCCGGATAAGTTTTGAAGTACACCCTGTGATGAAAGTAGGATCGCCCACACAAGAGACAGTGGAAGAAGTATATAGACAACGGATCTGTTTAAATCGACCCAGAAATTTCCAAGTTTTTGTGACTGATTATTTTTGAATGCACGAATCAGTACTAGCAGAACACCAATCCCTGTCGCCGCAGAAAAAAAGTTTTGTCCTGCGAGTGCCACCATTTGCGAAAAGTGACTCATTGTCGATTCACCGGCATAAGACTGCCAGTTGGTATTTGTCATGAAACTGACCGCTGTATTAAAAGCAAGGTGCCAGCTTAGATTTGGAAGTCCTGCAGGATTAAGGGGAAAACTTTTTTGAAAAAGCAGAACGAAAAATACAAAAAGAAAACCGACACCATTAAAAGAAAGCACTGCTTTTAAGTACTGCTTCCAGTTCATCTCTTCATTTTCATCGATACCACTTGCACGATAAACCAGTTTTTCAAAAGGCCTTGCAATACTTGAAAATAAAGTTGCTTTGCCGTTTAAGGACTTATTAAAGAAGGCCCCTAAAATCGGTGAAAGAAGTATAAGAACAAAAAAGACAAATAATATCTGGATGACATCAAAACCATTCATAGAAACTCCTAAAATTTATCCGGGTAAACCAAACAATAAATGAGATAGACAAAAAGGACGGCGGAGATAGCGCCGACAATAACAAAATCCATAAGGCCTCCAGATCTAGAATGAAAAAGCATCATTCTTTAGACACTTCCTATCCTAGACCTGCAGGGGTCAAGATTTCGTCAAAATGGCAGGGGGAAACGTAAATTTTTAGTAAAGATGATTCACGTAATCGAGGAATAACTGACGGTATTTCTTGTCTTCTACAAAAAAGACATCACCATGTCCTTTTTGTTTAAAGGTCCAGAAATCCTTTTTTGTTGAGGCCGGAATTTTATGATGAAGGTCCTGTCCCAGCTTGTAAGCGATGACAAAATCTTCAGTGGAGTGAATAGATAAAACAGGCATCGTAAGATGAGTGAGTTTTGGATCGGCAGTGTAATCATTGGAAATTAATTTGGAAAGTACACGATTGGTTTTTTCCCGTGCGACTTCACGTGGTGATAAAAAAGTAGAATCTAGAACCAGCAAAGCAATCTCATCTCTGTGGGAAAAATCCTCGAGTGACCTAAGCGCAACCGCTCCGCCTAAACTCTGAGTGTATACAACAAACTTTTTGAAATTTCCTTTTTTGTATTCCTGATAAGTGTAGTCGAGAAAAGCAAGTCCATCTTCCGAAACACCTTTGGGATTAGGTTCACCTTCGCTTACACCGTATCCGCGGTAATCAAAAATAATCACATCGTAACCAAAATCAGTAAGCCATTCGAGGTTTACAAAATGCGCTGTTAAATTCTGGGCATTGCCGTGAAAAAATAAAACAATATTTTTTGGATTGGGAGTTTTTGAAAAAAGTCTCCACGCCGAGAGCTTAGTGCCGTCTTTGGATGGAATTGTAAAGGCCTCAAACTTGATTTTAAACTGATCCGGGTGCGCGTACATATATTTATCGGGCTGATAAATAAGCGACGTACAGCTGGTTAAAAACAAGCTGAGAAAAATAATTTTAGAAAAAATACCCATAAGTGACCTGATGAATAATTGTATTTTTCGTTAAACTTCCAAAACGTGAAACTATCGAGCTGTCGAAACGGTAGTCGTTAACCTGATCATTAAAAAATGAATGTCTTAGAGTCATCGTATTGTAATAATCATCGGCAATTTTTCTTGTAGCATCGAAACGGATTTCATCAACCAGCCCGATTTTATATTTCTCACCCAGTTGAGCGTAAAATGAAATTTCTGATCCTAGTCCTGCTCTGAAACCTTTTCTCAAGATCTCACCGGCCTCTCCAAAAACTCCTGCGAGTAAATTTAAGACTGCTCTTTTTTGTTTTCCGAATTTAAATGTCACGCCACCATAAGCATTGGCGTTCATTTTATGGCAAAGCTCGCAGTCCAGGTCAAAAACTCTTTCAGCTGTGACTTTCGCTCTCCAGGACAATTGCGGGTCATAAAAAGTGTACTCATGAAGTGAAATTAAATTCACAATCGTAATTTGATCGTAATCGAGCTTTTTATGTTTTAAATCGTAGATCATTGAGGCCGTTAAAAAATCAAACTGCGAAAATGGATCGAAGCCGCGGTCGTTGCTCATTAGATCGTGGTAACCCTGCTTCAATTCAAATCCAATTAATGGCGTGTGATTTTCATATCGCGTGAAGGCCGTAATTTTCTGCGGGTCATGAGAGTATTCAGGCATGTTCGTCTGATCGTATACATCATGCGCGATCTCACCTTTTGCCAGAGATGATCTTTTAATTAAAGCTTTACGCTGAAGTTTTGCCTGCAAGTCATCCAGCTTATGTTTTTTTCTGTAGTGAGTGAAATCCAGATACGAAACAACTGCGTCCAGAACTTTTGGATTGTTCACGTTATCCGGAAGCTCGTCATTGTCGACGATATTTTTAACTTCTTTAATTTCTTCCGGAGTTAAATGCTCCCACATTTTCCCCAGCTGCTTTTTTAAACTCGGCCTGTATTTCACAGAAGTGATTCTTCCTTCCAGGCGGTTAAAATGTTTTACCATCTCTCCCGGAAGATAATACCAGCGCCCGTGAGCATTTACGCGGTCATCATCTTTGTAAGCGACAGCAAGCAGATCAGCGAGTACTGCCGAGCAGTTTTCATCGGCGAAATAATAATCAAAATAAGTTGTCTGATACATTTCCCAGAGGTGATTCAACATGCGGTCCAGTTCAGGCCCTGAGATGTTTAAATTGTATTCAATCAGGTCTCTCGACTCTCCGTTATTGTACTCATTAACTTTTGTATAATATTTTGTAATTTCGTAAAGGCCTTTGTATCCGCCAAAAAAGCCTTTGAACGCAAAAATAATACCCAGGTCATCGCTTTCCGGTACCGCAGAAAACGCAACCGCATAATCCAGAAGATCGTTGGTTTTATTTTTTTGATTAAGTCTTAATAATGTATGCCCAAAAAGTGAAGAGGGATTATTCGGATACGAAGAAGAAAAAATTAAACTGACTGATTCAGCATTTAATCCGGCCTTCCATTCGTCGAAAACAGGACAAGCTGAAACCGGAACGCCTTCGAGTAAACCGCTGGCCTTTAAGAACTCAAATCTCTCGCGAAACACACACTGAACAGGGTAATTAAACCATCCGACTTTCAAATCAGGATTTTTAAACGCCGCAATCGTCGCCGCTAACTCCGCATCCGGATTCTTTTTCCCTTCCGGCGATAAAAAAAACTTCTCACCATCGGCCAGCGATTCACCATCTTTAAAATGCAAAAGCTTTAACCAGTACTTTTTATCAAAGTTTTTAGTTTCTGCTTGAGTAAAAGAAGTAAACAGTCCCAGAACGAGAATTAAAAATATTTTTGATTGCATAGGCGGACATCATACAAGGCGGTAAAAAAAAAGGCCATCGGTTTCCCGACGGCCTTCTTTTTATATCTGTAATTTTTTTAAAAATTAGATAAGTGAACAAGATGCTGAAAGAGCAGCGTTGTTTTTGATTTGAGCTTTTACGTTGTTGTAAAGTTCAACACCAGAAGTGTTTGCTGATGGAAGAACAGATTCGTAGTTTGATTGAACCATTGATCCGAAAAGAGAAGCATCGCTACATCCGTAAACAGAAGCGAAACCAGCTACGAATTCCCCGTTTCCACGAGACATTTCTAACGCTAGAACATTCATGTTAGCTTCAGCAAAGTGAATTCCTTTTACTTCATTTTGAACGATTGAGTGTTTTGCACATCCAGAAGTTCCAAGCGTCATAGCAATTGAGCTTGAGAAAGTTGCGTTAACAAGTGATCTTGTTGAAGAAGAAATAAGAGACTGGTTAGGTGCAACTTCGTAACCCATTCCACATCCAGAAGAAGTATCAGCTGCGAATACAGAAGAAGTAGCTACAAGTGCCAAAAGCGCGATAATTAATTTCATTAGAGTCCTCCTTGGACATGAAAGTTTTCATTCAGTTTAGGTTCATGTATTATGTCGAAAAACTCAATAAAAAATTGCGAAATGAAAGAAAAAATAATACTCGGAATCGAGACCAGCTGCGACGACACCTCATTTGCCTTGCTAAAAGGCGACCCTGATAATTTAAATCAGGTCCCGACTCTATTGTCACATCAGTCATTTTCACAGGAATTGATGCTGGCCAAATGGGGAGGCGTTGTCCCTGAAATCGCTGCACGCAATCATTTAGAAAAAATCACACCGCTTTTAGAGTCTTGCTTTAAAGAAGCGCAGATAAAAATTGATGATGTAAACCTGGTTGCCGTTACGACTCATCCGGGGCTTCTCGGCCCGCTTTTGACCGGGATAAATGCTGCCAAAACAATTTCACTACTTCACGGTTTGCCCATCGCTTCAGTTAATCACCTCTACGCTCACCTCGAGGCCATTCATTTAACGAAGCCCATCTCATATCCGTACTTAGGACTTTTAGTAAGCGGCGGTCACAGTCTCTATTTGAGAGTGACTTCACCCACTGATTTTGAAATCCTCGGCAATACGATTGATGATGCTGCCGGCGAAGCTTTTGATAAGGGCGGTAAACTTTTAGGGCTCGGATACCCAGCAGGGCGAATCATCGATGACCTTGCGACTAAAGGTGATCCGAAAAAATACACTTTCCCTATTTCAATGCTCGATTCCGGAGATGCGACTCTAAGTTTTTCGGGTGTAAAAACTTCGCTCAGAACTTTTATTGAATCTCATCCTGATCACGATTTTAAAATGGAAGACGTCTGTGCTTCTTACCAGTACGCCATTGTTGAAGCACTTTCACGCAAACTAAAAAAAGCACAGGACATGAATCAACTGCACAATCTTCCGATTGTTGTCGGTGGTGGTGTGGCCTGCAATTCTTCGTTGAGAAAAACTCTTGCTGAAAATTTTAAGGAAGTGCATTTCGTCACTCCGAAATTTTGTACGGACAACGGAGCGATGATCGCCAACTACGCACTTAGAACTTATAACCATTCTATTCCTTTTCCTGAGAGCCTGAAGCTCGATGCCCGCGGACAATTTGTTTCGAAAAAAGATAAACTGCAAGATCAAAGAAAAGGCGCAAAGTTATAATGAAATTAGAACTACCTCTAGCAAATAAAAGCCTGGGCCAGCATTTTCTTCGCGATCAGAATGTTATCGATACAATCTGCACGGATTTTTTGGGAGTCGCTGAAGCGATTTTAGAAATTGGTCCTGGTCCGGGAATTTTAACTGAATCCTTGGCCACAAGATCAAAAGAAGAGAAAGTTCCTTTTTTAGTTATCGAAAAAGATGACCGCTTCCCGGAATATTTAAGACAGTTCATACGCGAAGACCAGATTACGATGACCGATGCTCTGGCAGTTCACCTGAGCGCGTTTTTTAAAGAAAAAAATATTGCTGATAAAAAAATCTGGCTGGTTTCAAATCTTCCCTACAATATTTCGACTCCACTCTTAATTAATTTCCTTCAGGCGACAGAAATAAAATACATGACATTGATGTTCCAGAAAGAAGTTGCTGATAAAGTTTTTCCTTTTTCAACGACAAAAAATTTCATGGGATCACTGCACGCACTCACTCAAACATATTTTGATTGTGCTCTTCTCATTAAAGTTCCGCCTGGGGCCTTTGTTCCTGCACCGAAAGTTGATTCTGCCGTTTTAACAATGACCAGAAAAGAAACTCCGCTTGTTCCAATGGCCGAATTCCATGCGCTGGAAAAATTCCTGCGTTTGTTATTCTCGCAAAAAAGAAAACAGCTAGGTGGATTATTAAAAAGTTCTTTTCCAATAGAATTACTGCAAACAAGTTTTGATTCCATTTCAGTTCCCTTAACAATCAGAGCTGAAGCTCTGACTTTAGATCAGGTGATCTCACTCTACAGGATGTTGAAAAAATGAAATTCCTAACTCTGCTTTTTTTAATCTCCTTCAGTGCTCATGCAAACTATCCCGAAATGTTCGGTGCAAGTTTCACCACAAGCAGTATTGGTAATCAGGCCAACATGGATGCCAACGATCCGAGTAACAACTACTACGCACCTTCAGTTTTAGGATTCTCTGATAACTTCAACGTACTTCTCGATGCGAGCTCAACTGCTGTTCACCCGAAAGAAATTAACAACGTTGTTGTAACAAATGGTACGAACTCGAACGGCAATCCAACATCAGGAAAAGTTAATACAAACTATGTAAAATTTTATGGTGGTGCGATTCACGCAGCTGTTCCAGTCGGTGGGACAACTCACCTTGGAACTCTGGGACTTTCAGCATTTTTACCCATCGGGGATTTAGTTCAGACCAATTCAGGAAATCCATTTTTACCTGAATACGTTATGTACCGCTCACGTCACACGGGAACTTCCGTCTTCGTAAATTTTGCAAAAAAATTAAGCGATGATTTTTCTTTTTCTCTCGGTGCTCTCATTGGATTTCAGGCCACTGCCGAAGTAAGAACGAACATGAGTTTAAATGGCGCTGCTTACGGTTCATGGGCCTCAGGTCAGGCCAAAGTTTCACCATCACTTGGTGCGATAGCATCTTTCACAAAAATGTTCGGCAAAGATGCTGTGTATTTTACTTACCAGCAGGAAATGAAATCAAATTTAAAGACGACTGTTTACGGGGAAATTACAAACCCTTCGCTCGCCCTTCTTGATTCGCGCTTAGATACAATGATTTTTTATGAACCACATACATTCAGACTCGGTGGAACTCTTATCGGCCCGGATATTGAATTCTTTGGTGGCGTTGAATACCAGATGTGGTCAGGCTACAAAACTCCGATCATGACTGTCGCAAAAACAGGGGGAGTTGTAGTTCCCAGTTCAAACTATGAAAAAATTCAGATCCGCGACACTATCAATCCTCGCCTGGGTGTAAAAATAAATTTAACCGACAGATGGAGCACAATGCTGGGAGCACAATACCGCATGACTCCGCTTAAAGGTGACTTTTCAGGAAGTGGAAACTCTGTAGACACCAATACAATCGTCGGTTCTGCCGGTCTCGATTACAGAATCGTAGTCTGGTCAAAAGATGTTCACATCGGGGGATCGTTTCAGTATCATTACCTGACGAAGAAAACGGTGGTTAAAACGCCGCTTGAAGAGGACGGAACTGCAGGACAAAAAATCGGGGCACCAGGATACGACATCGGTGGTTATATTATCGCCGGCGCATTTGGAGTGAAATTTAATTTTTAATTATGGGCATGAAAATCATCGGAACAAATAAACGTGCGAGCTTCGACTTTTTATTAAAAGAAAAGTTTGAGGCCGGTATTGCGCTACAGGGAACTGAAGTGAAAGTTCTGCGCGAAGGAAAAGTGAATCTCACTGAAGCCTACGTGATGATCGACAACAATATGGAAGTATGGGCCTATAACGTCCTTATTCCCCAATACAGCTTCGGGAACATCAACAACCATGAAGAAGCCCGCATAAAAAAACTACTGCTCAATCGCGCTGAAATCAATCGTATGCATAAAGAGATGAAAACTCAGCAGTTGACACTGGTTGTGACAAAAATTTATTTTAAAGATTCAAAAATAAAATTAGAGTTCGCGCTTGGGAAAGGGAAAAACCTTCATGACAAGCGTGAAGCTGACAGAGAAAAAGATATTAAGAAAAAACTTCAGCGTGGAAACTACGACGACTAACTCAAGACGACTTATTCAGCGTTTTCTCCAGCAACCTTTTCTAAATTTCTAATATAAGCTTTTGATACAACATCAAATAGAGAGTCGTTTTTATTTGGAAGATATAAATCGCGGTTTGTTGTGTTTTTCGCCGCTATAGTTTGGGCAAGAATTCGTGAACTCTCCAGACTCTCTGGAGAATTTGAACTTCTTGAGTAATTGTTCGAACTACCTGGGCGAGAAAACTTACCTTGACGAGCAGACGAAGATGAAGAAGATGTTGGAGGTAATGAGTACCCCGAAGAAGTTGAACTAGATCTTTTGCCATCAGTAACCCTGGATCCAGCTTCACCATTGGAGTAGTCAGATGAATTCAAATGACTATTATTAGAATTTTGGGCCGCGCCGGCTGAATCATTTCCAGTAACACTAGCTCCCTCTTTCAGGCCTTCAGGTATCGCATTTTTGTGAATGGAATTGAGGCCGGATTCTAGGCCCGATTTCTCAAAAGCTTTATTCATCAATTCAGTTCCAGAGCTTGCAGTTTTATCATTAACTTTTGGATCATTACTAAAATTATCTG
>JACMNL010000060.1 GCA_014378525.1 Bacteriovorax sp. | reverse complement strand
GAAAATAATTATTTTGATATTCCTGTGGTGTACAACGCTCAGGTCAAAAAATGGATGAATTACTTTTTAAACAGAGGACGTCCATTCTTCGAAAAATATACTGAAAGAGCAGGTAGATATGCACCGATTCTTGGAGCGATCTTAGAAGAGCATGGTCTTCCACGCGATTTAATTTTCTTAGCTATGGCAGAGTCTGGTTTTAATACTGGTGCAAAGTCATGGGCAGCAGCAGTTGGACCGTGGCAGTTCATGCCATACACCGGGAGAGTCTATGGACTTGAGCAGGACTGGTACCGCGATGAAAGACGTGACCCGATTAAATCTACTGTCGCTGCAGCAAGATACCTGGCAAAACTTTATGATGATTTCGGACAATGGGAAGTAGCAGCTGCTGCTTACAATGCCGGCGAAGGGAAAATGGGCCGTGCTATTAAAAAGTACAAGTCTGAAGACTTCTGGCATTTAACGAAAGGAAAATACTTAAAAGCTGAAACAAAAGATTACGTTCCGAAAATTATGGCCCTTGCGATTATCGGGAAAAATTTAAAATCATTTGGTTTTGAAGATGTAGAATTCCACGAGCCTCTGGACTTTGATGAAATCACAGTTGCAGGTGGGACTGACTTAATTAAACTTTCTGAAACTATGGGATTAGATTTTGAAGAAGTTCAACGTTTGAATCCTGAAGTTCTTCGCTGGTTCACTCCACCGAATATTGCTGAATACCGTTTAAGACTCCCACCCAACTCTGCTGAGAAATTTGCACAGTGTTGTGCGAAGACAGATCTTCTTGCAGTTAATTTCCAGCAATACGTTGTCGGAAAAAGAGGAATGGCACTTAAAGAAGTTTCAAAAAAATTCAAACTTAGAAAAGACTACGTACTTGCAGGACTAAATAACGTTTCTGAAAATGCACGTTTTTCCGAAGGTGATGTTGTTAAACTTCCTTTTAGAGAAGGTGAGCTGGTAAGCCCTGAAAATAACCTTTATGCGGATTTATATGAAAAACCTCGTAAGGAAGTTTTAAGAAGAAACAGCAGAGCTTTCAGAGCTAAGAGGTATGCATCTAGAAAAAAGCCTATGCGCTATTACACCGTTCAAAAAGGAGAAACATTGTTCACCGTAGCTCAAAAACACGGCATCTCCGTAAAACGGTTAATAGCGAGCAACAATACCCTAAAAAAATCAAAGAAAATTAACGCTGGTACTAAGTTAGCAATCAAATAGACTAATTCAATTTCTTTGAAGTACACTTTCTTTTTTAAAGTGTGCTTCAAGGAAATATCATGGCCTTCAAAGATATCCATAAACTCAAAAAAATTGCCGTAATTGAAAGAGAGACGATCACTGTCCCTTATTTAGTAGTGGGCAAAGATATTTTTTCTCTATCGTTATATAATGAACTTAAAAAAGCTCACGGTGCTGAAAACGTGCGTCTGTTGTCTCAGGATGCACTTTTAAAATCCGACCTGCTTCCAAAGGGTCCATCAAGCATTCGCGGTGAAACCAATCAGAGAATGTTTAAAGACCTTTTTCCTGATGTTGCTCTCACCAAATGTAATGAAAACTCACTTTTTTATAAAGATATGCAGTGGAAGACTTTCGGCGGTAGAAGCAAGTCTGAAGCGCTAAAGTACGACGAAGGTTTTTTCACAGGTGATAGAATCGATCCGGACTTCAGTGAAGTTTTTAAAAACGTTTCGATGACAGATGAATACATTGCAAGCGTAAACGCAGAAGCATATCAGGTAAAAGTAAAATCCATTGCAAGAAATGAAGAAGGATTTATCGTTGAGTGTATCAATGGCACCGAATTTCATTCGAAACATTTGTTCTTTGGTCTTTCTCCTTATCATTATCTCGAATATTACACCGATAAAAACCAGCTCTCTGATTCTTTCATAGAATTTTGTGAAACAACGAAAACTTCTTCGGCGCTTTTTGTGAAATTTGTTTTCGAAGACAGGCCACTGTCAGACATGAAAGAAACCCTCTTCATTCCTTTAAGCTATACGCACGAATGGGGTCACTTTATCGGTGAATTCAGAAATGTTGATGGTGTTCAGGAAATCGAATTTATGCACTTTTTGGAAGATCATTTGATGTCTGAAGAGGATGTTTCAAGGGTTATTCGCCTTTTAAAGAAGAATATGGAAAAGATTTTTGAAGATTTTTTAAAAATAAAGGTAAGAGATTTTATCTCTTTGGAAGAAGAAATTGGGTGTCTTAAAATTGACGACGGCCTGTACGCGAAGAGTCTTGAAAGCGGAAAAGGTGAATCGAAAAATCTTTCTTTCATTGGTATCAATGCACCAGCAACTCACGATCAGCGCAGCAATAATTTGTTCGAATATTCTAGCGAGACACTCAACGGAGTCATGCGAGGCCTTGTCGTTCAAGCTAACCATACGAAAAAATTTGAGTAGGGTATGTTGACAAAAGAATCGACTGCTCACAACATTTATTAAAGACGTGATTATTTTAGGACAAGTATTTAATACTTAGTTTAACTTCAAGGAGAAGATTGAATG
>JACMNL010000059.1 GCA_014378525.1 Bacteriovorax sp. | reverse complement strand
TTTCCACCAAGGTGATTGATCGCAATAAGCTGTTCAGCATTCGGAGTCTTAACAGTGGTATTACTCACAAGCACCTCCTTTTAAACAAAAGAGGTTCACAGAACAGTAATGACATACTTTTGATTCACGAGGTGCGGGTATGTAGTCGATAATTTTCTGAATATCATTTATCGCTTTCTCAATTATTTCCTGAGCAGGGGCCATTGATGAACTCATAAGTTTCTGGGCATCTTCCGTTTCAAAAATTAAATTCATATCTGTCAGGTCACTTAAATTCAAATAACCAAATGATTCAATTTCAAGTCCCTGCTGTCTTAAAGCAAGCAGGTACACCCACATCTGGATTTTTCTGAACTCCATCGTTTCAGTTTTCGTTCCTGCCGCAGCACTGGAACGTTTGAAATCTATCACAACAATTTTGTTATCACCAAGTTCAACAATACAGTCCACTGACCCGACAAGGTTCCACTGATTCGTATTAAGCGGTACTTCGAATCTTATACCTTTGGCATTTTTTGTTTTCATCAGATCAATAAGATAAACAATCCCATTCCACGAATAGTGCATGATCTCATTATAAGCGCGTGCTTTTTCAGTTTCACTTAAAGTTAATTTCCCGCTTACAAGATAAGCATTAAAAACTTCCACACAAGTTTTGCGGTGAAAATCCAGATCAATTTCATCACTCTTCTTTGAAATTTTATTAAAATAATTAGCAATGATTTCATGCTCAAGACTTCCTAATTCATCAGGGCTTAAGCTAGCACGTTCTTCAGGACGATTATCAATCTTATCTATGTAGCTAAAATAAAATTTCTGAGGGCAATCAATAAATGCCTGCAACTTTGATGCTGAATAATTTTTCTGGGCGAACGGTCCGGTCTTTCTCTTTGGAGTTAAATAGTCCTGAATCTTTTTGATTAAATATTTTATTCCTAAATCAAAATCGACTGCTTCAAAATTCTTTAAAATCTCACGCCATGATAAATCTGCTTCCAGAACCTGCTCCTCAATTAAAAGTGCGGTCTCTTTTTTAGCAAGTATCGAAAGCAGCTCGTATTTATGAAAAAGAAAATCCAGACCAGCTCTTTTAATCGGACCTATACTTCTCAATGCTTTTGTCATAGCTTCGCTCAGGATTTTTTCATTGGCCCTGAATCCGCCCATACTTGCTGTTGCCAGAAGCACAGTTGGTTTTTCATCATCCCGGAAATCCAGATCACTAACATCGAGAAATGATCTCTCGATACTTTTCTCCAGAGTTAAGATTGAAACACGGGGAGCATTCAGGCGAATGATGACCTGAAAAATATCAAATGCAAAACTGTCTATGATAGTCTGGAATTCAGAATAATCTTTTACGGCCACTTCAGTGAGCTCGATGATTTTATATTTGCGATACTCTCCCCTTTTACCTGCTTCAATTTTTTTAGCCTGTAACAAAGAATTCATCTCTTCCACTGTGAGTTGTTTTTTTTCTTTTAAAAGTTTTTTCAACTCAATAAAAAGCAGTTCAATCTCAACAGTAAATAAATCTTCTGAGGTTTTAAAAAATGATTTTTCTTTCTGGGCTTCCTGAAACGAAACAAGACTCGTTTGTGTACTGGCAAAAACCAGGTCATATTGATTATGAGTTTCAAAAAATTTCTTCAGAATAATATTGGCCTTACCTTTAGGTAAAACCGCAACCCGTACACTTCCCTGCAGGTCATTATCGACAGATTTTTTTGGTTCTTCTTCAGTCATCCAGCCAATCCAGTCATTAGGCAATGATTCCTGGAATACTGGACGTGGAAAAAAGACTTCAACTTCCTGTTCTTCACTCAATACTTTGAGCATATCAATCTGCACACCACTCATGTGTTTAAACCCGATGAACCACATCGAACGATGAAGTTTCGACTCTGTTACTTTCTTGTAACTTAAATGCTCATCAATGATTTTTTCCTGATCGAGATACGTCCAGAAAACCAGAACTGATTTAACAATAATTTCGTCAAGCTCTTTAAAAAACTCACCGAGAAGTTCGAGATCCAGCGTATATGAACGAAGTTCTGTAAAAAGTTCGAAAGCTTCAAGGAATATGGCCGTTTTTTCATTCGGAAAATAATGCTTCCAGACGGCCGAAAGTTTAATCATTAACTCGGATTTTCTTGAGCGTGTTAGTCCTAAATTTTTTAAATGATCTGAGGTCCATTTTGAAATGGTAATGACTTCGAGTTCAGGCACGAGGCTTCTTAAATTATCTGCGACTTTAGGGCTCGGGCAAATGACGAGCGGAGTATTTCCGGCCTTCAATTGCTCAAGTAAATCCTGGTTGGATTCAAAAAAGATCACTTCTAGCACAACGCTTTTCTCCAAGACAAAGCTATGAAACTTTGATAGAAATTATTCTATGCTTCCAGAAAGTCGATTGTATAGTTTTATTGATCAAAAAGAGGGGTTCACACTCCACTTCTTAGAAGGCCAAAAGTTAATTCATGACCTGGCTATTATCCATCAGGTTATTGGTGGTGGATTTCAATATTTCCGCGATGCCATTCTTTCTTTTCAACCGATGATTTCTTTTTTAAAACCAGGTGAAGGACTCGGTGTTTATATCGACTCTGAAGAACCATACTTCCGTTTAAAAATTGAAATGAGTGAAACAGGCCAGATGAGAACTCTGCTTTTGCCTGAGGACTTCAAACAATTCCCTGAGAAAATTACCGGCAAATGCCGTATTGTAAAACTGCTTCCGGGTGAACTGCAACCTTACACATCAATTATTAATCTTGATGACGTAAGTTTTCATCAGGTTGTAAATCGCATTTTGGTTGAATCATATCAGTCGAACAGCGAAGTTTTTTTAAGCCAGGACTCTGATCAAAGTTTGATGATTATGAAGCTTCCTGAAATTAACGTGAATAAAATCCAGACTAACTATGTAATGAATATCGATCAGTACTGGAAAACGATGGAAGCTAAAACTCGCATTCTTTATGAGATGGGAACGACTGAGCAATCAGACATCCAGAAACATTTTGAAAGTGAAGGAATGCTTTTTTTAGGATCGAAAGAGATAAAATTTAAATGCACATGTTCTCGCGAAAGAATGTTTGAAGGCGTGCGTTCACTGGTCTGGTCAAGCGGTATTGAAGTTGTGTTCGAACCTCATGAAAAGACTATTGAAACGAAATGCGATTATTGCAAAACCAGTTATCTTCTTACGAGAGAAGAATTCGAAAGTTAAAACGGATTGACGGCATCGTAATTCAATACTTTGCCTTCGGGTTTATAAATCACTCTCTTCATCATCTCAGACTCATCAAAAATTCCGCAGAAATTTTCTGACATAGCACCAGTTGCAAGCACTGGTGACATCAACGAAGATGTTTTATAAATTATATTTTTTCCACTCTTTTCAAAATCAGACCATGCTTTTCCCTGTAGAGGAAATTCAATCGGAAGCGCTTCGGCCCCGCTCACTATGATTAAAAGTTCAGAAGCTTTACTTCTATCAATGGTAGAAATTAATCTGTCGATTTCCTGAAGAGCTTCTTTTGCGAGACTGATATCTTTTTTCTTTAAAGCATTCTGGAAATTAAAATCTCGGACAATAAAAAAAGTTTTAGCACTGTCTTTATTCATCTGATTCCACATTGTCTTGAAGTTATTTGAAAGAGTTGAATAACAAATTCCTTTCTGGCATGAGCGGTCGTAATAGAGTCCAGGTACTGCCGCAGCTCTCGCTTGCTCCGGTGAGTCCTGATAATGAAAAGTTTTTTGTGAAGTGCCTGCTGCATCCGGCCCCATTTTCCAGTAGCGGGTTTTTGCAAGATCAATTGTTTTATTGTTTGAGCAACCTAACGAACTTTCCAAAGACTGGTCTTTGTTCGCACCACTTTCTAAAACGCCGACAGTGTAACCAATGACCTGAAGATAAGACCAGGCCGGAGTGTTCTCATAATCTTCACAAGTCCCTTTGATATTTTGTGATCCATTGATCTGGGATAAAAAACTTTTTCCTGCATCAGGGCGCAGTTGATAGAGATTGTAATTCCACATTTTCCCTACGCAATCGACTTGTTCAAGATTTGTTTTATGAGCTGCTTCTGAGACATTAAATCTTAATAGAGGAATATGTTCTTCGGAAAATCCCGCGACCTGAATCCAGAGAATATGCTGAGGCCTTTCCGAATAATTATGTGGAGCAAGATTCAAAGTTTGAACTCTCGCGCAGCTGATTAAGAACAATGCAAAGAGTGGGATCAAAATTCTATTCATACAAATCGTTCCAGCGAAATTGATATTGGATTTTATTATGCCCGAATTAACTAAATTTCTCATTTAATTCTTTTGCATTCTCCTCTATTCTATATTGGACCAATACATTTAATAGTAGATCAATTTACTCGAGCATTTTTAAGGGGAATTATTATGGGAGATGTTGCAACACTCGCCACCAGAGAAATCATGTGGAACATTCCGCATTCTTTTAAATACATCATGTACGCATTATTTTTTTGCAGCATGGGTATTTTGATTAAAGGAATGTACGAAAAACTTTTATTTGTTACAAAAGGTGAAGGTTTTCCGGGAATCAAGTCCCTGCTTCCTGAGAAATTAGACTGGCAAAAATTCTTTTTCACATCTTTTTTCACCGGAAAGGTTCCGCGCTTTAAGTATGTTGGATTTTTCCATGGATTAATTTTTTATGGATTTTTAATTCTATTTATCGCGACTGATATCGTTGCAGTTCATGCCGATACTCCACTTAAAATTTTCCAGGGAACAACCTATATCGTTGTTTCATTTCTTGCAGACTTCGCAGGCCTTATGGTTTTAATCGGAATAGCTTTCGCTTATCACCGCAGATACATTAAACGTCCTGGCTATTTATCTTCAACAAGGCCAAAACAAGAACTTTATATGTACGGAATGTTGGTAGGACTTGTTGTAATAGGTTACTTCATTGAAGGTCTTAGAATTTTAGGTTCAGGAATGCCTATCAATGAAGCTACCTGGTCTCCAATCGGTTGGGCCCTTGCCACAATGTTTGGTAACTTAGGCCTTAACGATTTATCTCTGGCCTATACTTTCAGATCACTTTGGTTCTTGCACATGGTAAACACAATGGTGTTTATTGCGAGTATCGGTTATACAAAATTTGCTCACATTATGCTTTTGCCTCTTGAAGCATTAGTAACTCCTCCTCGTCGTGGAGCTGTTCTAATGCCGATGAATTTTGAAAATGAAAATGCTGAGACATTTGGTCTGGGAAAACTTTCTGAACTTTCAATGAAAAATAATCTCGACCTTCTTTCATGTGTTGAGTGTGGACGTTGTACACAAGTCTGTCCTGCAAACCTTGCAGGCAAAATTCTCGATCCGAAAACAATCATCACAAAGACCCGCGATCTTGCTTATGCAACTGCGGCCAAAGGTGAAAAAGATGCTGAGATCTGGGGAGACACTCCAATCTTCTCAGCTAACGAACTCGATGCGTGCACGACATGTGGTGCATGTATGGAAGAGTGTCCTGCAAATATTGAACACGTTAATATCATCATGGAAGCTAAACGCTACAAAGCTTTAACTCTTGGAGATATTCCTCCAGCTGCTGCTGATGCTATCAACAAAATTAAAAATCAGGGTAACCCATGGGGGATCGCTCAACACGATCGTTTCAAATGGGCAGATGGACTTGATATTCCTGTCATCGAAGCAGGGAAAAAAGTTGATTACTTATACTACGTTGGCTGTGCAGGCTCTTACGACGGATCAAACCAGAAAGTTGTAAAAGATACGATCTCTCTTATGAAAAAAGCAGGCGTAAGTTTTGCAGTCATGGGTAAAACTGAAAAATGTAACGGTGACCCGGTGAGAAGATTCGGTGACGAGTATTCATTCTATGAAATCGCCATCGAAAATATCGCGAACATGAGACAATATGAATTTGGAAAAGTAGTTACTCACTGTCCTCACTGCCTTCATACAATTGGAAAAGAGTATGGGAAATTTGAAGATGGTGCATTCGATACTGTTCACCATACTGAACTTTTAGCTGAGCTGATTGAGACCGGGAAAATCTATCCTGAAAAACCAATCAATGAAGAACTTACTTTCCACGATCCATGTTATTTAGGCCGTCACCACGGTCAGTACAGTGCTCCTCGCGCGATATTAAATTCAATCCAGGGATTGAAGCTTAAAGAAATGGTGAGAAGCAAAGATAAAGCTCTATGCTGTGGAATGGGTGGAGGAAATATGTGGTATGAACTTCCGGAAGGAGAGCATATTGCGAATAACCGACTTAAAGACATCGGTGAAAAAGAAGTTAACAAATTGGCGACAGCTTGTTCTTATTGTATGATTAACTTTAATTCGTCTAAAGCTCACGTTAAGGAAACGGAAAACCTTGAAGTTGAAGATATCGCATCCATTCTGGCCAAATCAGTTTTTTAAGATTTGTATGCTTATATGCCTTACCGGTTTATCCGGTAAGGTTTTTTCTCAGGACTCAACGACTCCCGGAATTATCGAAAGTTTTGAGCGCTTATTAGAACTTCACAAAGATCAGTATCAAAAAAATAAAATAAGTCTGCAATCTAATCTGAAAGCTGTTTCAGACCTATCAACTTATTCAGATGTAAAACTTGACCCGCAATACATGAAGTCCATCATCTTTCACTCTGACGACCGCTTTTTGAAGCTGGCCCAAAAAGATGAATGTAGTTTTTTATCGGTTCTCGAAACAAATCTATTTAAAACTGTTGATGGAAATATAGATAACATTCTTATCACGTATAAAAACAAAGACGGCACATCCGGCTCTGCGACGATGTTGAAGGATGATTTTTTCGATCAGATTTATAAAAAGAAATGCCTGAACAATAAAGAGTACTCAACTCTCTTCAGCGATGCCAATGTTGAAAAGACAGTTCAGGGAATCAAGTTCAGTATTCCAAGAAACAAAGCTGAGTGCAGTAATGTTCATAAAGAATGGCTCGATAATCCCTTCACTCCTTACCTATGCCGTATCCAGCAGGTCTTTAAAAAACCGGCTCTCAGAAAACAGGCCGACTTCTACAAAGAACGCATCCCTCTCATGCAAAGAATTTATCTTGATAACCTTTGTAACTCTATCGCGACACCGGAAACTTTCTGTGCAAATTATTTAAAGAGTGATGTATGGAATAAAATTTTAAACTCAGAATTTCCTGAGTATAAAATGAGTTATAAATGTCAGCAGATGTTCAACAAAAAAGAAAAGCTTACGACTCAGGAGCTGAAAAACTGTGCGAGCAAACTGGCAAGCGATAGTACATTCTGTGAAACGAGAGGTAACCGCGACTTTCCTTCTAACTTTCCACTGCAAAATTGCAACAATATTTCACTGGCCTTGAATAAATCAAAGCTGATCAACGATTACCATGACTGTCCGGGAAATATTGACAACGAGGCTCTGACAAATATCCACCGCATCGTTAATCACTTTTCTCCAAGAAAAATTATCACGAACAAAGAAACGTGTAGTGGTGAAGCGAACTATACCCTTGCAAAACTTAACCTCGAAGTTAAACATGTTGCCGGGTGGCCGCTTAAAATCTGTTACTTGAACCGAATTGATAATAAACAAGCATGCACAACATATATTCCGGGATCTCGCGAAGACGAACCACTAAGTGAAGATCAGGTTGTTGCAAAAATTCTCTACACTCAAAAAGGTGCTCCTCAAAAAACGACATGCAGAATTGTGGATACAAAAACCTACAATCCCCTTCGTTCAGAATTTAAATACGGTTGTTATATCGTTCATAGCGCTGACAGCTGCTCAACGGTTTCATGCGATAAAAAAGTTATCTGGGAAGAAAAAGAACAGCCAGATATTAAATTTGTAGGCATACCTATATTTGATTATTTCCCGAGCAATTTCATGAGTGAGCGTTATTCATTCACAAGTCTAATTGATGAAGTAAAAAGAACTCAGGAACGCGGAATTAAAAACCTGACTGATTTAAAATTTTACCTGGATAAAATGCCCAATGGTATTGTTCATGGAATTGGCTGTGCTGAAGATATTCTTCCAGAGCAATTCCAGAGAGTGGCCATTAATGAATGTCATCCAATGCCTTTTATCATTGATGGTCACGTTGAAAAAAACAATGAAACATTGCTGGTTACCCGACTTGCAATTGATGATGTTCATACTCCGAGATTAATAACATGGCCTCATATATTTAATGCAGTAAGTGCTTATCAGGATCTTCAACCACTGAACACATGGACTTTGAATGGCATTAAAAAATAATTTATTAATGGCATTGGCCCTATTCGCCTCTACAATCGCGCAAGCAAAAATTGTGCTTCCGGAGTTATTGGCAAAACAGGCCGTAAGCAACATCCGTTACCTAAGCCAGGATGGTAAATTTACTTACTATCAAAAACGTTCAGGAAGCCTGCTTTTTTCCAGTAACTATAAAGTTTTTGAAATGATCAAAGGTGAAATCGGAACGCAATATACAGTCATCGGAACACCGGCGAGAAAAAAAATCATAGTTATGCAAAATGAAGCATTCCATACATTTTACTCGTTAAGAGCAAAAGAAAAAATCTTTCTTGTTGATTTCGGTGACACAACATTAAAGGAAATGGGTAAAGGTTCATCTGCTAAATTGCATTTGAATGATTCGTGGCTTTCATATTATGACTATTACGAAAAAACTTTGTATTTTGAAAATACCTCGAATACTGCTATTAAATTTTCTATCAAACTTAATAACAGAATCAATCCTTATTTCACTCCACAAGTAGTGATGAGTGATGACAATACCGTTTATTACACAGACCTGAGTGAAACAGGTGCTCCAGGATTGTTACAGTTCAAACGCAACTTATCCAAGGCCGAAAT